>NZ_JBJKOP010000037.1:0-8279 GCF_046707225.1 Caproicibacter sp.
CGTTACGGTCTCGGATCCATTGCAGTACCCTACCAACGCACCTACATCGTCGCCTGTTGAATAGATCGAGACATTGTTTAATCCAACATTTTCGATTATTGCACCATTGGTATATCCGAACAGCCCCTGATACGAGGAAATGCTCGGGCTGCTTTCCGTTCCGATTGTCAAATTGCTGATGGTGTGTCCATTTCCATCGAAAGTCCCGGTAAACGGCGTAGTTTTGCTGCCGATTGGAGCCCAGTTTGCATAACTTGACAGATCGATGTTATTCCCAAGCTTATAGCATTTATTAAGTCCCGTAGTTGAAATTGATGCAAGTTGATCCGCCGTTGTGATAACATATGGATCCGACGACGTACCATTTCCAAGCATCGCAGCATTGACAGCTACAGCTAATGTAGCTATATTCGCATTTTTTTGTAATACAGGAAACCCATTATTAACATTTGTATGGTATTCCCAATGTAAACAACTTGACAAATTCAGGCTATCAATATTCTCATTTAACGTATCCGCAAACGTTTGTGTCTGCATTTCTGCCGAGTTCATTCCGGCAGCCGCGAAAGTTCCACCGGCCAACCCGCAACCAGATATTTGCGCAACAACTCTCCAATATCCATCCGAAACTTCCCCGGAATTGCTTCCCAGAAAACTACCGGTAATTATGTTTCCAGATACGTTGGCTGCCGCATATGAATTAATTATTTTTCCTTTATTCAAGCCAGCCAATCCGCCTATATAGGATTCTGCTGTAACGCTGCCAACAGTATATGAATTTGTAACTTTACCTCTATTTTGTCCTACAAGACCGCCTGTGTAAGATGCCCCAGACACTCTACCGTTAGTGTAGCAATTTGTAATTGTCCCACTGGAATTACCTATTAATCCACCTACATCATTGCCACTACCAGCCACTTTATCTGTTGCAGATGAATTAAAGATGACGCTATTTGAGTTTTTTACATATCCTATTAAACCACCAACTGCGAAATCGCCTGACACATTACCGCCGGTTGCGCAAGAATCAGTAATTGTCTCAGCTCCATCACAGTATCCTATCAATGCCCCGATATTGTCACCCGTCGAATAGATTGAGGCATTCATTAACTCTACATTCTTGATAGTTGCGGAGCTAGTATACCCAAAAAGTCCTAGATCAGAGGAATCATCCGGGGTATCTTCATTTCCGATTACCAAGTTACTGATTGTATAGCCATTGCCATTGAAAGTTCCTGTAAATGGAGCATCTTTGCTTCCAATGGGCTTCCAGCCTGTACTGTTTGCAGGACCCGAATCTTTATATGTACCAGAGTCCTTAACACTATTTTCAGGAGACAAATCTATATTTTTCCCCAATTCATAGAATTTGCCGAGTCCCATAGACGGAATTTTCGCAAGCTGATCCGCAGTTGTAATAATATATGGATTTGAAGATGTCCCTGTTCCACCTATACTTGCAGCTTGTGCCTTCACGATATAACCGAGAGGTATACTAGAAAATAGAATTGAAAAGGTCAGTAAAATAGAAATTATTGGTTTAAATGTGTTTCTAACAATTTTAGCAATTCTTCTATCTAATTTAATGCATTTTTGCACTTCATTTCTCCTCTTTTCTCCCACATCATTTAAATAATTTACAAAAAGTCCAATAATTGGATCTTTTGTTCTATAATAATATTCCTATTCAGCCTTATTGTCAATCGAATTTTGAATTTATACTGCAAATTGAAATAAGTCACTGTAATCAAAGACATTTTTGCCGAATAAAAACACCCTGCTAAAGATGATGGTTTGGCCAACCATATCAAAATAGCAGGGAGGTTTTCTCAATGAAGGAGTAAGGCATTCCGTTTAATTTTATTAGTGTTATAAAATCTGAATTTTGGGAACATTTGAATCAGATAAAACATGACGGAATAATAATCGCTCAAGGCACTTAAGTCTTCTGCTTGCGTTATAATTCTCGTGCCTTAAACGTCAATTTTGTCAACAAATACCGTTATTCTTCACCCAGTGTTTCCAGCAATTCTTTAAAGCTGTCCATTGCGGACTGCAAATTTTCAATGATATCGGAAGCCAACACATCCGGGTCTGGCAAACTATCCAGGTCTGTTAAGGACTTGTCCTTAATCCAAAAAATATCAAGACTGGTTTTATCCCTTGCGAAGATTTCTTCGACGGTAAATTTACGAAAACGGCCATTTGGGTTTTCTTCCGACCATGTTTCAGTTCTCTGATGGTGGTTATCCGGATGATAGCACTTCACAAAATCGTCTAAGTCGGCGCGGGTCATCGGGTGCTGTTTCAGCGTGAAGTGCACATTTGTGCGGAAATCATAAATCCAGACATCCTTTGTCTGCGTTTCGGGACTGGCCGGTCGCTTATCAAAAAAAATAACATTCGCCTTAACGCCAGGCTTATAGAAAATACCGGTGGGCAAACGGAGAATCGTATGCAAATCGGTTGTTTCCAGCAGCTTTTTGCGGACAATTTCGCCCGCGCCTGCCTCAAACAGGACGTTATCCGGTACAACCACCGCCGCCTTGCCGGTGCTTTTCAGCAAAGTATTGATATGCTGTACAAAATTGAGCTGTTTATTGGAGCCTGTTGCCCAGAAATCCTGTCGTGAATAGACGAGGTCTTCTTTCTCCTGCTCCCCCTTTTCGTTGGTGAACGTCATGGAAGATTTTTTGCCGAACGGCGGGTTGGTCAGGACATAGTCGAAACGCTCACCCGGATCGGACAGCAGCGCGTCGTTGCGGGTAATGGGAACCGTACCGTAAATATCGCCAATGTTGTGCAGGAAAAGGTTCATTAAACTGAGGCGATAAGTGGAGCGTACGATTTCCCAGCCGCGAAAAGTTCTGTTTTTTAAGAATTCCTTTTGTTCGCGGTCAAGGGAATAGTGGGTTGCAATGTATTTTTGCGCCGCCAGAAAAAAGCCCCCGCTGCCGCAGGCCGGGTCAACAATGGTTTTCATCGGCTCCGGTTTCAGGCATTCCACCATGGTCTGAATCAGTGGACGCGGCGTAAAGAATTGTCCTGCGCCGCTCTTGATATCTTCCGCGTTTTTTTGCAATAGTTCTTCATAGATCTCTCCCTTGACGTCGGTGGACATGGAGGCCCAATTTTCAGAATCCACCATTTTTACAATACGGGAAAGCTTCGCCGCTTCACTGATTTTATTCTGTGCCCCCTGAAAAATCTCTCCCAGAATGCCATTCATGGTCCCTAGCTTGTCAAGGGTTGCTTTGTATTGGTCTTCCAGATCGGTTCCTGTCAGTTTGTTTAAATCGGTCCATGTATACCCGTCAGGGATGCCAAGGCTTTTATGATAGGGCGGCTTTGTGTATTCGTCCGCCATTTTTAAGAAGATCATGTAAGTAAGCTGCTCCAAATAGTCGCCGTAAGACACGCCGTCGTCATAGAGAACGCCGCACATGGACCAGACTTTTGAAATGATGGTTGAGGTTTGTTCAGACATTTGGTTTCTCACTTTCCGCAATTTGTGCTGAAACGCATTTCTGTAAAACAGTCATGGAATGATCGATTGAATTTAAGTGTTTCGTTATACTCTTCATTTCTTGATAGGTATTTTCTGTTGGAGAATCGTAAAGCAAAGCCCAGAAAAATTGTTTTAAGTCAATAACAGTAGATTCGTGGTAATGAGATATCCTATCTGCATAAGAAATATCTATTGTCAACAATTCTTTGCTCATTTGCTTTAATCGAAGATGACTTCCAATCCCAATATACCAGCTCTGGCCTATTCCAAGTGTAAATGAAGCATTGTTCAATTTTTCAATGTGCTCTTTGTCAGAATTATCAGCCATATTCGCAAGGAAAGCGGATGATACCGTTACATTTACATCCTGCGCAATTCGTTTGCCATGATTTTGTATATGTAAAACAGCTAATCCGCTTCTTATGATTTCAAAAGTGACAGTGACAAAAGCCCTATTGGTTTCCTCAAACTGGCGCTTTGATTCCGCAACCTGTTCACGGGTTGCCTTCGCCGAACGATAATTAAAAATACAAATCAGTATCGTGGCAACAACATAAATTGCGGTAATAGCGATCATGATCCAATTTGTCATTTCCACACTGGAATCTGCCATATTTACACCAGCTTCCCCTCGAAGGCTTTTTTCAGAATGCTCTGCCGCAAGGCCTGTGCCTGCCGCAAAGATTCGTTTACGGTTTTTTCAATGTTGTCGCAGACGGATAGACGAGACTCTATTTCTTGAACGATTTTCTTTTGAGTATTCAAGTTACATACCTTAATGTTCAAAAGTCTTGCTTTTTTGATTCCAAATGCTGCTTGACTTGTCGCAGATGCTCCTTTTGTAAGTTGTTGTATTACGTAAGTAGAACGAAACTGCCAATATAAATAATCGGAGTCTATTATCTTTTTTAATGGCTGAATCAAAATGACATTAGCAGAAAGGGTATAATTTTGCGGAAAAGGCAATTTAAATGGTTTTCCAATAGTTCCGATTTTTCCCATAATAAAATCACCAGAAGATAGCGTATAACGTTCAAGATGCTCACTAAGTATCGTTGGGGCAACAGTCCGCGCGAGACTAAAACGTATTTGCTCAGAATCATAATCAATATCGCCTATGCCTATGTATGGTATACCATTTAAATATTTAGAGGGAGTTCTATGACTTGGATGTGGGTCAATCATTTGAGCTACTTTATTCATTTTACATTCTGTAAAGATCTTGCCAAAAGCGCGATCCAGCACAGCCTGACGGTACATCTTCAGCCGTTCTTTTGCCGTTCGCAGTTCGGCGACACTGGCATCCAGGTTGGAGAGAAGTTCCTCAATTTTAGAAACAATGCGCTCCTGCTCGGGCAACGGGGGATAGTGTATGTTTTTCTTTTCAATATACTGATAATGCCTTGCGTAGCCTTTATCTTCAATACATTTTGTCAACACCTGAGTATAATAAAATAAGTATTTGGGTAACAAGCACTCTTTCGGTTGCAAAATTTTTATACCATCAGCTCCTGCGCCAAAAGAAAAATTAATAAATTTTACAACTTTTGTATGGTCACCGAACACTATGACAGGAAGTTTGCAATTTACTGCGCAACTCATATCATTGCTATATCCGCCAATAAGTGATTGACCTTGATCAATAATGGGAAGTTTTCCAGTTGCCAAATAATCTTTCTGCTTGGTTTTTTTATCTACAGAGATACTTGCTTTTATCACCGCTTCTTTATAAGAGAGCACTTTCCATTTTGTAGGGCATTTAACGTCTGAACCCATTTTTTCACCTTTCAGCTACGCCACCAGCGCTTCATTCATTTCCTGTAAAACCTTCAGATACTCACTGCCGAACAGCTCATAGTATCTGCCTAAGCCCCCTTTTTCGTCAAAGGGCGTCAATTCCAGATCATCCGGCTCTGCACTGAGCGAAACGGCAATATGGTCTTTAATCAATCGCAGCCACTCCATCTGTTCTTCGGAAAAATGAATATGACCGGCGTTTTTCGCCATGGTCCAGCGCATAAAGTTATAGTTTACCGTGTCCGCAAAGGGGGAAAGGGTGTCGGCGTATCCCATTTCAAACCGGATCAGGGAAACCAGGTCGGCCAGGACACGCATGGTGCTTTTTCCCCTGACCGCTCCCGGTTTGCGGACGGCGTAGCATTCCCACAACCGTTCTACGGTCATGCCACAGGGAGCTGCCGTCAGCTTTTCATAGAGTGCCTTCATCTTCTCTATGGTCATGGCGCGGTTTTGATAGGTTTCGCTGTATAGAATCCGCAGCGCAATAATTTCATCCTTGTTTTCCTCAATAAAGTGACGAAACGAGCGGATGGTTTCCTCCGCTTTCTCCATCTGCTGTGCGTCCCAGCCGGAAAATGTCACGGTATCTACATTTACCGTGTCGATTATCTGATCATGGTTTTTGCGGGCGTCCTCGACAAACTGCCGCACTTCCGGCAGGTAAAACGGTTTGACCGCCTCTGCGATTAAAGTTTCCTGAGCGCGCTCCTGTCTTTGCTCGTCCGTTTCACTCTCTTCAGGGGAAAGTGATGACGCGCGGCTCTCAATGACATCCGGATCAAAAGCTTCCAGCAGATTTTGAACTACGGACTTTACCGTCATTCCGCCCGACAGCGCTTGAAAAGTCTTCTGCTCCTTGGGAGTCAGCTCTTTGTTTAATCGGGTCAAGCGGTTGGCAAGTGACGTGAGCGTATCCTCGTCGTGGATCCCCAGCGCGACACTCATCATCAAATCCTTGAGTGCAACGGTTGGCTTGCGTTCCAGCGGGCGGGAATCGGTCTTTACCGTCCTGGTGACACCGACGGCGTCCACAAGGACATAATGCGTTTTATTGGATACGGCGGACGGCGTAACCTTCTGCAAATCATCTTTGCAAAGTGTTCTGGTACCGCGCCCCTTCATTTGCTCAAAGTAATTTTTGCTCTTGACATCACGCATAAACAAGAGGCATTCAATTGGTTTTACATCTGTGCCTGTGGCAATCATATCAACTGTAACGGCGATGCGGGGATAGTAATCGTTGCGAAAAGCGGACAGCACGCTTTCCGGATTTTCCGCCTGATAGGTGATTTTGCGGCAGAACTCATTCCCCTGGCCAAATTCCTCTCGCACGATCTGAATAATGTCATCCGCATGGCTGTCCGTCTTGGCAAAAACCAGTGTTTTGGGGACTTCTTTTCGCCCGGGGAACAGTTCTGTAAACATAGCGTTGTGAAACGCCTTGATCACGGTGCGGATTTGGCTTGGATTTACGATGTCGCGGTCGAGCTGGATGCTTTTATAGATAACGTCCTCATCCATCTGCTCCCATCGCTTCCTGCGGGACAGACGGCTTCTTCGCTCAATGAATTGTTTCAGGATCGTCGCCCCGTTTTTGCCAATTTCAGTTTCAATAGTGTAAAGATCGCCGTTGACATTTACATCATCAATGACAGCCTGTTCATGGGAATACTCACTGACCACATTCTGCTGAAAAAAGCCAAAGGTTCGTTTATCCGGTGTGGCGGTCAGGCCGACTAAAAACGAATCGAAATAATCCAGAACCTGCTGCCACACGTTATAAATCGAGCGGTGGCATTCATCGATTATAATAACGTCAAACATCTCCGGCGGATAGCTTTCGTTGTATACGACCTCTTTCGGCTTTCCTTCAATTTTCACTTCGTTGAGCGAGGTTTCCTCACAATGTTCATTCAGTTCTTCTCCGCGCAGAATGGAGTACATCCGCTGGATCGTGCTGATACAGACTTGTGCGTCCTTGGGAATATGAGAAGTTTTCAATCGGCGGATGGAATATATTTCTGAAAATGTGCGGAAATCGTCCGATGGGCGATAGGCAAGAAACTCGCGCTCCGCCTGCTCTCCCAAGCCTTTTGTATCAACTAAAAACAGAATTCTGTTTGCTTTGGCAAATTTCAGCAATCGAGAGACAGAGGTGATCGCGGTGAAGGTTTTACCGGCTCCCGTTGCCATCTGAATCAGCGCGCGCGGGCGGTTTTCCGCAAAGGAACGTTCCAGATTTTTGATCGCGGTAATCTGGCAGTCACGAAATCCGGTGGTATCAAAACTGGGAAAACGTTTCATGTTATTCCGAAGGGTTGCACTCCCACCGGCCAGCCACATTCGTAAAGTCTCCGGGCGATGAAAGGTAAAAACAGGGCGGGAACGGTATTTTTCATCAGCATAATCCGTAAAGCGCGTCAAGACGTCCGTAGCTTCATAAGCAAAGCGGATTACAGTATCGGATTTGGCCCATTGAAACGTGCTTTTGGCATACCGATAGGACTGTTCCTCTACTGCCGTAATATTTTCGCCGACCTCACTTTTCTTTGCTTCCACGACACCGACAGGAGTTCCTTCTACAAAGAGGGCATAGTCAACTGCGCCGGTACTTGTGGGGTATTCCCGTACGGCAACGCCTATACCGGCCAGCGGATTAAATTGTTTCCTGTCTTGAACAATCCACCCGGAAGCAATTAACTTTTGATCAATTTTTATTCTCGCTTTTTCTTCTGGCACCACCCATATCACCTCGCTGAATCATATTCAAATCAGACACATATGTTTTACATATTACATGTTAAATTTTATTCCATAGAATGATATATAATTTATTATATATCGCAGATTGTCGAAGAACCCACCTGACGCGTTAAGCGAAGGATGGGCTCTTTTTACAATTTGCGTGAAGAGAAAATAGAAAATGAAAAATCAACATAAAGCCGGAAGAATGACGATCCCGCCACTTCCA
>NZ_JBJKOP010000038.1:0-13871 GCF_046707225.1 Caproicibacter sp.
GAAATTCACTTTTGAATACCGCAGGGATCCCGTAATTGTCATTACAACGATACCGCCGATTATAGCGTACACGGTCCAACACTCCACCAGAAGACGCGGACGCCCAGGCCGGGGCGTCCGCTTCTTCTTTTGCAACAATCCGATTCCTGGCGCGCAGATTACCCTGCGCGCCAGGACTGTTCAACAGCTTTCGTTTCTGCACAGACCGCGCACGCTGTCGCGAATGGCGGTTTCGTTTTCTTCCGTTGACAAAATGACGAGATAGTCCCCCGGCATAATCTGTGTGTCTCCGCGCGGCACCAGTTCTTTTTCGCCGCGGCGGACCCCAACGATCAGGGCGCCATTCGGCCATTCGATCTCGCTGATTTTCTTGCCCGCCACGTCACAGCCGAATTCGACGGGCAGTTCCAGAAGGCCGCCCTTTTTCTGCATGGGCAGTTCATCGTCCGTGTTTTCTACATAGCGTTCCAGCAGCGCTTCATAGATCGGCTCGATGTGCAGCAGGTCCGACAACAGCAGTGCCAAAAACGAGCAGGCCGCGACGGGCAGCATGTGCGTCAGGGAGCCGGCCATTTCAGCCGTGAGCAGAATGCTGGTGACGGGTGCTTTGACGGAAGCGGAAAGCGCGCCTGCCATGGCGCAGACAGCCAGATCGGAAATATACTCTGGCGGAAGTCCGACATGGGAGGCAAGAATGCCCACAATGCTGCCGGACAAAGTACCCACGGCGAGAATCGGCATGAAGATGCCGCCCGGAATGCCGCTGCCGAAGCTGGTGCTGGTGAACAAAAGCTTTACGACCAGGTAAACAACCAATATGGAAATTCCGCTTGTGGTGGTTTCCGCAAATTTAATCAGATCCTGTCCGCTGCCAAGCACCAGCGGGAAGAACATGCCGCACGGCAGAGCGATCAGCATCGCGATGCCGGGCCGGATCAGGTCGGGAAGCTTTCCGTACAGCGTCTGGAACCAGAGCAGGGATTTATTGATGAGCGAGCCGATTAACCCCGAAATCAGGCCGACGGGGATCAGCCAGTAGTAAAGGTGAATCGGGATTTCGGGGAACGCGGTAAAGCTTAAAACCGGCTGCAGACCAAAAAAATACTTGGAGACAAAGTCCGCCGTCAGGGAAGCGGTTGTCGCGGAAAGAAGAATCAGCGGGGAAAAGCTGCGGTGAACCTCTTCCAGCGCGAACACCATGCCGGAAAGGGGGGCGTTGAACGCCGCCGCAAGACCGGCCGCCGCACCGCCTGTAATCAGGTAGTTTTCTTCCAGCTTGCTTTTTCTCAGGTTGCGCGCGATCGCCTGTCCCCCCGCGGCGCCGATTTGAATGGACGGGCCCTCGCGCCCGAGCGACAGCCCGAAGAACGAGCTTGCGAACCCGGCGAGAAAACGAACGGCCAGAATGGTGTTCCATTTCATTTTCATGCCGAACAGAACGACGCCTTCCACCTGGGGAATACCGCTTCCGTTTGCCATCGGTTCCAGACGGATCAGCCATGCTACGAAAACACCGACCGCTCCCGCGCCGAGAACCCACGGAATGATGAACAGCGGATGAATTTTAAAATAAGCGTAAATCTTGATTGCCGTTTCGGTACCGTATTCGATTCCCATGCGGTAAAACACCGCAAGCAGTCCTGCGACGGCACCGGTCAGCAGACCCTTTGCCGCAAGGGTCCACTTGAGCTGGCTCAGGCTGGAAAGCGCTGTGTAGATTTTGGTCTTGTACTCTGACATTGTTTTGGAAGAACCCCCCTACATCATTTTGCGCATGCCCGGCAAAATGCGGGACAAACCGATTCAGCCGGAGAATTTCTGAGCAAGCCGCAATGCCGGCTGAATTCATTCTATTAATTATAAATGAATATTAGGGCGATTTAAGGCTTTTTAAAAATAATAAAGGAATAGTATGGGCATTCGTCGAACTTTATTCACGCGGTTCCCTTGTCAGTTCCCGGTAAAGTTCGTTTTTCCGGCGGCCTGTTTCTGCGGCGGCCTGTTTTGCTGCGGCTGCCGCGGAAAGGCCCTGCGCAAGGTAATCCCGGGCCAGCTCCAGCGCGTCCTGAGCGGAATATTCAACGGTCGCTTCTTCCGGCGCTCCCTCGATGACGAGGACGAATTCTCCCTTTGCCGTTTCATTCGCGTATCGGTCCGCAGCCTGAGAGAGCGTCGTGCGGATGACTTCCTCATGGATTTTCGTCAGCTCGCGCACCAGGGCGACGCGCCGGGCGCCGCCCCACGCTTTAACCATATCGGCGAGAGTGGAGGCGAGCTTGTGCGGCGCCTCGTAAAAAACCATGGTGCGCTTTTCCGCTTTGAGCTGTTCGAGATGTTCGCGCCGGCTTTTTTTGGCAACGCTGAGGAAGCCCTCAAAGGTAAAGCGCCCGGTCGGCAGGCCGGACACGGCGAGCGCCGACACGACGGCGCTGGGGCCGGGGACCACGAAAACCGGAATGCCGCGTTCGGCGCACTGCGCGACCAGCAGCTCGCCGGGGTCCGAAATCGCGGGCATACCCGCGTCGGTCACCAGCGCGCAGGTTTCTCCGGCCTCCATCCTGCCGCAGATGATGTCTCCCTTTTCGTATTTGTTGTGTTCAAAATACGAGATCATCGGCTTTTTGATTTCAAAGTGGTTCAGAAGCTTGACGGTGACGCGCGTATCCTCCGCCGCGATGAAATCCGCGCTTTCCAAAGCCTGCCGCGCGCGCGGTGAAAAATCGGAAAGGTTGCCGATCGGCGTCCCGACCACGATCAATTTTCCGCTCATCCTCTGCCCTCCTTGTAATCGCCGTAAATTTTCAGAATTTCTTCGGACCAGCCTCCCCGTTCCGATTCGATCAAAAGCGCGGGGTTCACAATCATTCCGGGCTTGCCGCCGCGGTTGGCCTGCAAAAGAAACAAAAACGGGGGTTTGTCCCCGCGCTGCTGCACAAAGCGCAGGCGCTTCGGCTCCAGTCCCGCCGCCCGCAGCGTCGTCATCGCGTCGCACAGGCGCTCGGGCCGAAGGCAGCAGAAAAAGCGGCCGCCCCAGCGCAGAAAGGCCGCGGCGGCGGCCGCAATGTCGGCAAAGCTGCACGCGACCTCATGCCTTGCGATGCGCTGCCCCTCCCGCGCGCTGGGAACGCCGGTTCCGTCCGGCTTGTAGGGAGGGTTGCAGGCGATCAGGTCAAGGCCGAGGGGGAGGGCGCGGTTTTGCCGGAGGGTCTTAATATCTTCCCGGATAATTTCGATTTGATGTTCCAGCCCGTTGAGGCGGACGGAGCGGCGCGCCAGACGGCAGGCCTCCTCCTGAAGCTCGACGGCGTACACGCGCCGGGGAGAGGAGCGCGCACACCACAAAAGGGGGATGACGCCGCAGCCCGTGCCGAAGTCCGCACAGGTTTCGCCGGGGCGGGGCATCGAATAGTCGGCGAGCAGGATCGTGTCGGTATTGAAGGTGTGATTTTTACCG
This sequence comes from Caproicibacter sp., assembly GCF_046707225.1. Classification (NCBI taxonomy): domain Bacteria; kingdom Bacillati; phylum Bacillota; class Clostridia; order Eubacteriales; family Acutalibacteraceae; genus Caproicibacter; species Caproicibacter sp. Next base: position 3,455 of record NZ_JBJKOP010000038.1, read on the forward strand.
GTTATCACGGTAAATCCGGCGGAAAGCGGTTCCAACTTTTCACCGGAGCCAAGCGGTTCCCCCGCGAAAGGGGGGATGACCCGGTTTTCCATGTTGTGCGGTCCTCCCTGAGGATAAAAATAGTATGCTTTGAAAAAGAAAAAAGGCGGTGCGCAGGCGCTCCGCCTTTTTATCTTGAGAAATTTAGTCTTCCGGCTTCGGAGCGCCCACGGGGCAAACGCCTGCGCAGGAACCGCACTCTGTGCATTTGTCGGGATCGATTACGAATTTGCCGTCGCCTTCCGAAATAGCTTCTACCGGGCATTCTGCCGCGCAAGCACCGCAGGAAATGCAATCATCACTGATAACATATGCCATGAAAGGATACACCTCCAATACTTTTATAGGATTATTGTAACATAAAAACGCGAAATTGCAACTGTAAATTTAATTCCCCTCCAGGGTTCGAAGCTGCTCCAGCTCTTCCCGACTGACGGAATTCCGGCCGGTCTTCAGAACCCGGACCTCTTTCGCGCGGAAATTCTGCATCGGCGCGTCGGAGGCGGAATCCAGACGGACATAGACGGTTTCGGTCAGCAGGTTGTTGTCCGTCACGACCCCGCGGCCCTTCGGCGTCATAACGACGGAATTGACGCCGGGCACGCTGCGGAGAAGCTCCCCGTAGGTCTCCTGTTCATATTTCAGGCAGCACATCAGCCTGCCGCAGATTCCGGAAATTTTGACCGGGTTCAGGGACAGGCCCTGCTCCTTTGCCATTTTGATGGAAACGGGCTGAAACCCGCCGAGGAAGGTCGAACAGCAGAACGGCTTGCCGCAGATTCCGAGGCCGCCGAGCATCTTCGCCTCGTCCCTCACGCCGATCTGCCGCAGTTCAATGCGGGTGCGGAACACGGAGGCCAGGTCCTTAACCAGCTCGCGGAAATCCACGCGGCCGTCCGCCGTGAAATAGAACAGAATTTTGGAATTGTCGAAGGTGTATTCTACGTCCACCAGCTTCATTTCCAGCTTATGGGCGGCGATTTTCTTCAGGCAGATTCCAAACGCCGTTTTTTCCTTCTTTTTGTTTTCCCCGACCTTTTTCAGGTCCTCCTCCGTCGCGACGCGGATCAGCTGGCGCAGGGGCTGCACAAGCTCCTCGTCGCTGATCTGGCGGTTTTCCATGGCGATCTCGCCGCATTCCACGCCGCGGGAGGTTTCAACGATCACCTTGTCGCCTTTTTTCAGGACGTTGCCGGCGGGGTTAAAATAGTACACCTTGCCGACATTTTTAAACCGGACGCCAATTACTTCAGCCATAGGGTCCTCCTTTCATCACTGTGTCTTATGATTTTCCGGCCGCTTCCCTCAGCCCCGCGCAGTATGCGGTGACCAGAAGCGCCGTGTTTGCGTTTCGTTCCAAAGCGCGCTGGGCGCGCGCGGTTTCCTCCACGAGGAGCATCAGGCTTTTGCGGGTCAGCTTGGACGCGAGGTACGCCGGAGCGTCCCTTTCGCCGGACAGGCAGGATTCTCCCCCCGCGCGCAGAACGGCCGCGTCGCGGAACAGAAGAAAGAGCTGCGCCAGAACCGTGCGCAGGCGGTCCTTGTCCCTAATGAGGGGCGCCGTGCCGAAAAGAAGCTCCGCCTCGCCCGGCGCGGCGACCGCGCGCGCAATTTTTGTGGCTTCTTCCAGGCCCTCCCCGCTCGGCGTGCCGTCGTCCAGTGTAAAAATCTGGACGCGCGAGCGGATGGTCGGCAGCAGCGCGGAGGAACTGACCGCGGTGAGCAGAAACCACACGTTTTGCGGCGGTTCCTCCAGAACCTTTAACAGCGCGTTCTGGGAAGGCTCCGACATATTGTGAACGCCCAGCAGGCGGTAAACCTTGCGGGGCGCTTCATTCGGCCTGACGTAGGCGCCGGAGCGGATTTCCCGCACGGCGTCCACAGGGAAGGCTCGCGGGTTGGCATCGCCGTCCAGCGTGACAATGTCGGGGTGGGAGCCGGCCGCAGCCTTGACGCAGCCGGAGCAGCGCCCGCAGGGCGGCCCGTCTTCCGACAGGCAGACCGCCGCCTTTGCCAGGATGCCGGAAAGCGCGGCGGTTCCGCTGCCGGGCGAACCCTCCAGAAGGATCGCGTGGGGAAACCGCCCCTCGTCAAAGGCGAGGGACAGGCTCTTTTTTAACTCCGGATTTCCCGGAAAATCCTCAAAATTTAAACTCATACTTTCTCGAAACGGTCCACGTCCATAACAAAAATTGTGGAGCCGCCGACGGTTACCTCCACCGGGAATGCGGAATAAACGCCGATATCCATGGTGGTGGTACTCGGGACAAGCTGAGTGCGTCGCCGGCTCTGGCCCGCGATGATGGAGATGACCTGATCGACCTTATCGTCCTCCGTTCCGACGATGAAAGTCGTATTGCCCTTTTTTAAAAATCCGCCCGTTGTCGCGAGCTTGGTGACGGAAAAGCCCTCCTTGGTCAGGGCGGCCGAAACCATGCCGCCGTCGTCGTTGCCGACAATCGCCAATACCAGCTTCATTTGTATCCCTCCGTTTCACGATATCGGTAGATTTGATTTTTATATTCAATCTTATTTTAACACTTTTATTTCTAAAAAGCCATACCCGCGCAGAAACTCGGCGGTTTCTTTTGCGATCCGTTCCCCCGGCATCACGGCGGGAATGCCGGGCGGGCAGGGGCAGGCGATCTGAGCGGCAATTTCGCCGACCGCCCGTTCCAGCGGGACGGTCCGGCTTTCCGCGAGCAAAGCCTCCCGCAGGGGAACGCAGGCGGGGGAAAACGGCGGCATTTCGGGAACTTCCGGCAGCGCTTCCGCGGCGGGGAGCGAACGGACGGCCCGCTCAAGCCGCTGAAAATCCTCTTCGGTATTAAACGGCGTCGCAATTAGGACAACAAAGGAGCGGTCCGCATATTCCGGCTCGATTCCGGCAGCCCGGAACACCTCGGCCGCCCGTGTTCCGGTCAACCCGATCTTTGCCGTTTCCAGAGTCAGCCGCGTCGGGTCGGCGGGGCCCGACGGAGACGGAATCCCGCGTGAAAGGGCCAGGCGCCGCACCCGCTGCGCGCGTTCCTGCAAAAGGGGAAACGCGCCGGAGTGCGTTTCCAGCCATTCGCGGCACAGGTCAAGCGAAGCCAGAACCGGAAAAGAGGGGCTGGTGGAGCCGAAGAGCGCCATCGCGTCCTTCGCGCCCGCCGAAAACCGGCTGTCGCCGATCTGGAGCCACGCTCCGCCGGTCAGGACCCCAAGCGTCTTGTGGGCGGAGTCCGCGGTCATGGATGCGCCGAGAAGAAGCGGGTGCAGCTTCGGCTCGGTAAACATCAGGTGCGCCCCGTGCGCGTTATCGACCAGAAGCGGGATTCCCTTTTTCCGGCACGCGGCGGCGATTGCGGGAATGTCGAGCAGGCGCCCGTAATAGTCGGGGCTTGTGACATAGACGGCTTTCGCTTCTTCACAGGCGCCGACGGCCGGAATCAGCTCCTCCGGCATGGCCCAGACCGGCTCGATGCCGAGCAGGGCCATCGCGCCGACCGCGCTGCGGTGAACCTTGCGGCAGCAGACGACCTTTCCGCCGTTCGGCGCGGCAAGGCGGAACATCGCCTGCACGCACAGCGTGCAGCCTCCGCCGGAAAGGCAGGTTCGCGCCGTGCCGAACAGCTTGGCGGCAAGCGCTTCCGCCTGTTCAATCGGCCCGCCGCCGTCGTACAGGCTGCCGGTGTCCGGAAGCTCGGTCAGGTCAAGCTGAAACAGGCCGCCCGGCAGGGCGGCAGGGCTGCTTTTGTGCCCGGGGGTGTGAAACGGGGCGCGACCGAGGGCGGCATGGTTTTTCAGCGCGGAATAGAGCGGAGCGGACATGGGCGCGTCCTCCTTTCAAAATAGAGCCGCGCAAACCATTCGGTCTGACGCGGCTCCGAGTTATACGGCCGAAAACTAAGATTGTTGATTGATCCGCCGTGCGGAAGGGCAAAAATCGTTTGCTTTGCCGAACGGGACGGGATTGGAGAATCCAAAGGCGTTAACGGCACAGCCGCGAAAAAGCGAATGGCGCTCAGCCCGCGTTCTGGTAGGTTTTGCTGGGAATGTCGTTTTCAAAAATAAACTTCGCGACGTCCTCTTTGCATTTGTCCAGCTTTGGAACCAGCACGTCCGCACCCGTTCCGCCGAGCTTAACGGTCTCGGAGGTGTACTCATTATTCCCCGGAATCCGGTCCTGACTGATCGGGTAATTGAGGTAAGTCAGGGAATTGGAGGCCATGGAGAGGATTTCCGCTTTTGCCATGTTGGTGGTGACAAGGCCGAGCGTGTCGGCCAGGGCGCTGTAAATCGTCGGCAGGCTGGAACCCTTCAGGGAATCCACAATGCTGGAAAAGACCTTGCGCTGCCGCTCGGTGCGCTCGAAGTCGTCGCCGATGGCGCGGATGCGCGAGTAGTAATGCGCCTGCGCGCCGGAAAGCGTAAATGTACCGGCGGTCAGGTTGCGCCGGGGATCGCCGGAATACTGGTTGACCAGCTTTGCCTCCGCCGCGGTCAGCGTGACTTTCACGCCGCCGAGCCGGTCGATGATTTTGTTAAAGGCAGCATTGTCGATAATCACATAGCGGTCGATATCGACGCCGAAATTCGATTCCAGAGTTCGGACGACTGATTGAGCGCCCTTGATTTTGCCGCCGGCAAGGCTGTACGCCGCGTTCAACCGGTTATTCCCGATGCCCGGAATCGCGACGTAAAGGTCGCGCATAAACGAGGTCAGTTTGATTTTTTTATGCCGCGTATCGACCGAAACCAGCATCATGCTGTCGCTGCGTCCCGTGTCGTTTGCCTGGTAATCGTCCACGCCGAGCAGCAGGATGTTTGTAATGGCGTCGTCGTGGTACAATCCGCCCAGAACGCCCGCTTTGGCGTTGTCGGCCTCGCCGCCCGATTCGTTTTCAAACAGGGACCCGGTTGCCTGGGAGCTTTCCTCCCCCTGAGGTTCCGCGTAATTGATGCGGTTCAGCAGGCTGTCCGCATAAACGCAGCCGATTCCCGCCGTCAGCATGAGCAAACTCAAAATCAAGATTGAGACATTTCGAAGCGTATGCCTTTTTTTTCCTATCATTTCATCGATCCCTTCATTTTCCCGTTTATTCAAAGTCGCTCAATTCAAAAATGATGGTTTTTGGGCCGCATTTCGCCGTATGGCGCGAAAAACCCTTAACCGTAATAGTATAAAGAAAAGGCGGCGCCATATAATTACTGAAAGAAAATAAAAAACTTAATTTCTGGAAGAATTGGTTATTTCTGCTCGTCCAGAGTCAGGCTGAAAGAGGGCAGGAATTCTGCCATAAAGCAGTCGGCCTCCGGCAGGCCCAGCGACGCGATCGCGGCACGCAGGGCGGCTTCTGCGCTGGAAAATTCCATGTTCCCCATTCTTTTTTCCTCCACGCACTTAATGACCGCTGAAATTTTGTCGGCGGCGTGAACCAGCGGCAGCAGGTCGCGGTCTTCAGAGGATTCGGCTGCGCCGAGGAGCGGGCGGTAGGAGTCCCGCAGGTCTTCCGGAAGGAACCCGAGCAGACGGTCGCGCGCGACCGTCTCCACTTCCCGGTAGGCGGAGCGGATTTTCGGGCTGAAGTATTTGACGGGCGTCGGCATGTCGCCCGTAATGATCTCCGTGGAATCGTGAAACAGCGCCAGCGCGGCGGCGCGGCCCGGGTCGGCGCCGCCGCCGAAGCGGGTGTTCCGTAAAACGGCGAGCGCGTGCGCGATTACGGCGGTTTCAAAGCTGTGCTCGCACAGGTTTTCCTGCCGGGTGTTTCGCATCAGACCCCATCGGTTGATGTTTTTCATCCGGGATAAAACGGCGAAAAAATGGAACACGGTCATCCTCCCTTTTCCATACTCTAATATCATACCGTTTTTTCTCACATTTTCAATACAAAAAATTCATAGTTTCAACAGGAATCTTCCTTGCTTCATCAACTCGTTGTGTTATAATATGGAACGACATCGGTACTTGGGAGGCGGAGCAGTGGTTAAAATTCACAGCCTGAGGGGAAACGGGACAAGGGAGTATTTTTTCAAGGCGTTTTTTTACGGACTTGCCGTTTCTTTTCTTTTTTTCATTCCATTTATCCTGTTTGACAACGGCTATTTTCTTTTTTACGGCGATTATAACGTTCAGCAGGTTCCTTTTTATCAGATGTGCCATGACGCGGTCAGAAGCGGCAGCATCGGGTGGAGCTGGACGACCGACCTGGGAGCCAATTTTATCGGTTCCTACACGTTTTATCTTCTGGGGAGCCCGTTTTTCTGGCTGACGATTCCGTTTCCAAGCTGGATGGTGCCGCATCTGATGGGCCCGCTGCTGATGCTGAAATTCGGCTGCGCGAGCCTCACGGCGTTCAATTACCTGCGCCGCTATGTCCGCGACCCGGATTATGCCGTGGCGGGCGGAATGCTGTACGCGTTTTCGGGCTTTTCCATCTACAATATTTTCTTCAACCATTTTCACGAGGCGATTGTCTTTTTCCCGCTGATGCTCTGGGCGCTGGACGAATACATGTACAAGCGCCGCCGCGGGATTTTCGCGCTCTCCGTATTTTTGTGCGCGATGGTCAACTGGTACTTCTTTGTGGGACAGGTTGTGTTTGTCCTTCTTTACTGGTTTGTCCGGCTGCTGAGCAAAAACTGGACGCTTTCGGTGCGCGACTTTCTGCTCCTTGCGTGCGAATCGGTCATCGGCGTGCTGTGCGCGTCGGCCCTTCTGGTGCCCACCGTCCTCGCGGCGGTGCAGAATCCGCGCGTAAACAATCCGCCCTCCGGCTGGGGAACGCTTCTGTACGACTGGAACCAGCGGTATCTTCACATTCTGGAATGCTTCTTCTTCCCGCCGGATATTCCCGCCAGGCCGAATTTTACCCCGAACTCGGAGGCGAAATGGGCTTCGCTGGGCGCGTGGTTCCCGCTGCTGGGCATGACGGGCGTGTTCGCGTTTGTGCAGGCCAGAAAAAAGCACTGGGTGAAAACGCTCGTCTGCATCCTGTTTTTCATGGCGTTCGTCCCGATTCTGAACGCGGCGTTCCAGCTGTTTAACATGTCGTATTACGCGCGGTGGTTTTACATGCTGACGCTGATGCTGGCGCTGGCGACCGTGCTCGCGCTGCAGGACCGGCGGTCCGACTGGCCGCGGGCGATTAAATGGACGCTGGGCGTCACGCTTGGAATCGCGCTGCCGATCGGCCTGATGCCGAACAAGACCTCGGGCGGAAAGACCGTGTTCGGGCTGGAGGATTACCCGACCCGTTTCTGGCCCTATGTGGCCGTCGCGCTGTTAAGCCTTGCGCTGCTGACGCTCTCTTTCCGGCTTTACCGCCGCGACAAAAAGCAGTTTATCCACTACGTGATGGGCGGCATTTCGCTGATTACCGTTGTTTACGCGGCCTATTTCATCGCGCTCGGCAAAACGCAGAGCGACGACACACACAAGTGGATTATCCCGTATTCGCTGAACAAGGGGGCGCAGATCGATCTGCCGGATTCCGACCGGTTCAGCCGAATCGATATTTTCGACGGCATGGACAACCAGGCCATGTACTGGCAGAAGCCGACGATTCAGGCCTTTCACAGCATCGTGCCCGGTTCCATCATGGAGTTTTACCCCAGCATCGGCGTTCAGCGCGACGTCGGCTCCCGCCCGGAGGTGAAATACTACGGGCTCAGGGGCCTGACCAGCTGCGAATGGCTGTTCGACCCCGTCGATTCCGGGAAAAAGTTTACCGGTGAGGACGGGATTCCCGCGATGCCGGGCTGGAGCTATTACGCGACGCAGAACGGGTGCGACGTTTACCGGAACGATTATTTTATCCCGATGGGCTTTAGTTATGACAGCTATGTGACCCGGAGCGAATACAACGCCCTCGCCGAGGAGGACCGCAACCTGCTGCTGCTCAAAGCCGTGGTGCTGGAGGACGCGGATGTCGGCAAAGAGGCGCGGGGTCTGAATCATCTGGACCCGGAGTCCCGGGATTATTCGCAGGACGCCTATTTTAAGGACTGCACCGACCGGGCGGCGGAGTCGGCGTCCTCGTTCACGACGGACAGCGGCGGATTTTCGGCACAGGATACGTCGGATCAAAGCCGCCTGGTGTTTTTCAGCGTTCCGTGGGAAGGCGGCTGGAGCGCCGAAGTAAACGGCAAGCCCGCGGAGATTGTTAAAGTGAACGTTGGATTTATGGCCGTGCGGGTTCCGGCGGGAACCTCGCGGATCCGTTTTAATTACAAAACGCCCGGTCTTGCGATGGGCGCCGCCGCGACGGGCGGAGGAGTCCTTCTGTTTGTGTTCTATTACCTTATCACCCGGCGGTATGACCGCGGACAGCGCAGGAAGAGGAAAATTTACCGGGTGGTAAAGCTCCGGCTCCCGAAATTTTCAAACGTGCCGGAGGGAATTCGCCCGGCCGGGCCGAATGGGCCTAACCCGAAACCAGAAGACGAAATTCATGAGACGCAAAGGTAGGTTTAACGATGTCTGTACCGGTAGTATATTTTGTGATTCCCTGTTATAACGAGGAACAGGTTTTACCGGAAACGGTAAAACGGCTGACGGAAAAACTGCACGCTATGATTTCCGCCGGGCTGGCGGACCCGAAGAGCCGGATGCTCTTTGTGGATGACGGCAGCCGGGACGGAACCTGGCGGATGATTTCCGAATTCTGCGACGCCAATAAGCTGGTCAGCGGGATTAAGCTGGCGCACAACCGCGGGCACCAGAACGCGCTGCTGGCCGGCCTGATGACGGCGCGGGAATTCGCGGACTGCGCGGTCAGCCTGGACGCGGACTTACAGGACGATGTGGATGTTCTGGACGAATTCGTCAAAAAATATCTGGAAGGCTGCGACGTGGTTTACGGCGTGAGGAACAAGCGCGATACCGACACGGCCTTTAAGCGGATGACCGCTCTCGGCTTTTACCGCTTTATGGCGGTGCTGGGCGTTGACGTGGTTTACAACCACGCGGATTACCGCCTGATGAGCCGCCGCACGCTCGACGCGCTTTCGGAGTACCGCGAGGTCAACCTGTTCCTGCGGGGGCTGGTGCCGCTCATCGGGTATCGCAGCGCGGTCGTCACCTATGACCGGCACGAGCGGTTCGCGGGCGAGTCGAAATATCCGCTCAAAAAGATGCTGGCGTTCGCGGTGGACGGAATCACGTCGTTCAGCGTGAAACCCCTGAAGCTGATTTTTGATCTCGGCGTTCTGGTCAGCCTGATCGGATTTGTCGGCACGGTCTGGGCGGGGATCGCTCATTTTGCCGCCGGCTGGGCCGGCTGGCTTGCGGCGTTCTGGTCGCTGTGGCTGCTCGGCGGCCTCATTCTGCTCGGCATGGGCGTTGTAGGCACTTATCTCGGCAAAATCTACGCGGAGGTCAAGGCAAGGCCGCGGTATAAGATCGAAGAATTCAAAAAATGACCCTCCGGTCGGGACGGAGGGTCGGAACTCCCAAAGGCTGAAACCGTGAACGCCATAGGCACGCCCCGTCCGGACGGAACGGCATAAAAAATCAGGAGCAAAGCGCCCGCCGAACGGGCGCTTTGCTCCCTTTTGCCGGCAAAAACGCTCCGCGCGCGCCGGGTATGGTAGGGGTTGCATTACTTTTTCCACAGTTCTTTTCACAAACATCGGTTTTGCCGGCGGGGAACATGCCGCCGCGTGCCTGCCGAGGAGTTCACCCTTTGCGAGGCGAGGCGGACGTTACCCGCAAGAAAACAAAAAGCACCGGTACGGAAAATGGTAATTCCATACACCGGCGCGCGCGCAATCAGATTGTGGACCATTTTTCTTCCCTCTGTACAAAAACGGAAAAAGGAAGTATAATGGTTTCTGCAATGCGCGGTGAATTCCGTGGTATATGGAGGCTGGTGCTCCGTATGCAGGGGATGGGGTGTTTGCCCACTCCATTCCTGCATTGCGCTTTTTATTTGCCTTGCATTCTCATTATAATCCTTTATTTTCCAAAATTCAACTAAATATTTTTATCGTATTGAAGCGGCGGAGGTTCGCCGCTTTTTTTTCTTTTACTTTCTTTAATAATTTATTTCAGCCGCAGCACGGCGCTATTTTATTATTGGGGCAGAGTGCCCCTTAACCCAAAATATTTCTATTAATTTACACTGTCCTCAGGCCGGACGGGCCCCGAGGAAGGTACCTAACCGTCCCCCCTACACCCCCGGCACCTGTCAAGGGGCCCGCTCCAATTCTCCAGTGTAGTGCTTTTCCTTGACGGTCCCATTCTTTCCCTGCGTGCTTAGTTAAAAAGCGTACAGGGAATCGATAGATTGAAAGCAATCTTTTTCAAAGCTGAGTGATATATTTAAGTAATCTTGAGTCAAGGCAAGCTAATGACTTACAGTTTCCCTCTCAAAAAGCAGTGGCTTTTCTC
>NZ_JBJKOP010000039.1:0-10151 GCF_046707225.1 Caproicibacter sp.
GAATACACCTATGACGCCTGGGGCAAGCCGCTCAGCACCACCTATGAGAACGGCTATGAAGAAGTTGCCCAAGCAAATCCGTTCCGTTACAGGGGCTACTACTACGATTCCGAAACCGGGCTGTATTGCCTGAGCCGCCGATATTATGACCCGCAGACCGGGAGATTTATAAACACTGATAGCGTAGTTTCTTTTGCACAAGCATCTGTTCAAGGATACAACCTTTTCGAGTATGGCTTGAACAATCCCATAAGTTTTCAAGATGTTGGAGGAAGCTTGCCTACTTGGATAAATAATATAGGAAATGCTTTTAAAAAGGTAGTGAGTTCCATTACTACTTGGGCTGATAATACTTTTGGCTCTCAAACGGTAACATCGATTACGACAATCAAACGCAGGGAGATTACATATGCCGGCGGTGTCGTTAAAGTAACGACCGGAGTAAGTACATCTAAAAGTACGTCAGTAGGGAAAAGTAAAGCAGTGACATCATATGTACATGCAGATACCGGTAAAGTAAGCATCGGAAACAGTGTTAAAGTAAAATCGGTGTCTGTAAGCTCTAGTAAAATTTATTCAGACACATCCTACGGCCGTTCTATTTCATTGGGAATCAATAATATTCAACATACATTTGAATTGGGTGCGTCCTCGTCTTCTATAGAATATACTTATTCCGTTTCTGTAAACGAAGGAAGAGGCAATTCAAGCGAAACATTTGCAACTTATGAAATAAATAGTTCCGCAATAGCGGCCGCCGCAGCCGGTGCTTTTGTGGCGATATTTCCCCACATTGTTCAATTTGGGGAAGAAGCGGCAGAAGTCGTGGGAGGAATTGCATAATAACGATTCAAGGAGGTAAAATGAAAAGGAAAATTCCTTTTTCTCTTACAATTGTTTGTATATTAGCAGGTGCTATTATCTTTGGATTAACCATACACAATATTCTAGGGTCCAATGTCATTCAGCGTTATGCTTCACCTGAACTGGCCATATCCAATGATAAAGAAATTCACTTCCAAAAGATCACCAAAACGTTAGAGTCCGGGAACTATGCGCTTGTTTTTTATGAATATAATTTAAGTCTCAATTTTGAATTCCTCAATAAAGACAAAAATGGTTGGGGGGTCATAACCAGCCAATTAGGCCGGCCTGAGAAATCTGTGGATAATATTGACGGGTACTATCTAACCTATCAAAAAGATGACAACAAAAATATATTCTTAATAGCCATGGCGGATACAACTGGAACAAAGAAAGTTATCAATCCGACAGACAGTTTAAATTCCAAGTTCCTATTTTACTCTGATGATGCAAGTTTTCCTGCCTACTATTGGTTCTTGGTTTTGAATGATTTGCCCAGGGATTATCAACTAAGCATTGATAATAAAGTTGTAAAAATCAATTCTAAGTAGCCGAAACTCTTGCAGATTTTTGTGCTCAGTGATTAAATTCGCTGAGCACATTTTAAACTCTATAATTTATTGCACTGGAAACGACGACCAGCATTATAAACATAATGGGCAGCTCATTCAGCCTTCAGTCATTGCTTCATTTTATGCAATTGTGCGCTGTGATAATTGTATAGCCTTGAGCATTGACTGTTATTTTGCAGTTATCTACACGAACATACCGGCTCTTACCTTTTCGTTCGATAAGTGAATTAGTTTTCGTAATCATATCATAGCAATATTTAACTACATCAGAAACATCGATTTGAAGATTTCTTTTTATTCTGTCAGCGCCCATTTGAGTTGTATGTAATTTATCGAAATGCAAAAGTAATTCATTGTCCATTTCTCTATCTCGACTCTCTGTTATATACAAAATGGGCGACAGGTTTTTCTGTCGCTCGTTTATTTATTTGCGTTCAGATACTCACGAGTCCTAAATGAAAGAGTTGATCTTACTTTTGACTATAGACAAACTGCGATGCACATCTTGGGGCTAAAAAGGGAACGCTGCCTCTATGCGGTGTGCAGCCTGCGGTTAAAAATGCTCTCTGTAAATCATACGGCAACAATGCCAGGCCAGAAAGCTGTTTGCAATGTCTGTTGCAAAGTTCTGTGCATGGTCAAACTTTTTTACTACTTCGCTTTGAAAAGCTGACCCGTCGTCAGTTCAGCCCAACTGTAATTTGCCATATATTCACCGGTAAAAGCATTGATCGCGGTCGTATCTCCGTTTAAAAAGCGGTAGTAATCACAATCAAAACTGGTGACGTCCACTGCAATGGAATTGCGTTTTTTGCAGATAATTTCTTCCGCCTTTACATTTTTTAAGCTTCTGATCAAGTCTGAGACATGAACCTGCAGCTGATTCTGCAGAGAGCGGTTGTACTTTCGGTCTTCCCACAAAACCGCCGCAAGCTCCGCTGTGGACGAACTCGCGCCGCGCCGGTCCACCAGATAAGCCAACAGCTCTTTGGTGCGACTGCGCTGGAACTGAACCGGCACATCATCCACAAAGATTTCAAAATAGCCGAAGGTTTGAACCCGAATGTGGTGTTCCACCCTTTGTAACGGATGCCTGAGATTTTCCAGTTCCTCCCGTATCCGCTCGACTCGAACCGGTTTTGTAAGATAGCCGCTCGCGTGAAGCGCAAAGGCATCCTGCGCGTATTCGGAAAAACCCGTAACAAAAATAATATTGACCCTTGGAAAAACCTTTTTCAGCTCAAGCGCCACTTCAATCCCGTTCAGATCGTACATCTCGATATCGAGAAACGCAACATCCGGACGAAAGCCGTTATAAATGTCCTCCAAAGCGTCGTTTGGGGACAGAAACCCTCTGACGGAAAAAGCCGGGTCAACCTCTCTCAGTTTGGAAAGGATGCTGTCCAAGGCCAGCCGTTCGTCATCAACTGCCAGTATGTTCATTTTCAATGCTCCTTTTGGGAATGAGAATTGTGACGTTTGTCCCCACACCAATGTGACTTTCCACCGTCAATGTTCCGCCGCACAAACGACTCACGCGCTCTTTCGCGTTTTGAATTCCGATGTGAGAACGATCGCCGCTTTGAACCTTTGCCGGATCAAATCCCAGCCCGTTGTCCGATACCTGAATGCAGTAGGCACTTTCCGTTTCCTTTACCGTAATTTTCACCGTTCCGCCTTTCGGCCTTTTTGTCACGCCATAACGCACCGCGTTTTCCGTAATCGGCTGCACCGCAAGAGCGGGCAGTAAAAACCCTCCTGCCTGAATGTCGTAAATGGCCCTCAGACGACCCTCAAATCTCATTTGCTCAAGAGCCATATAATGTTTGACGTTTTCCATTTCCCTCTCGATCGTAATGAGTCTGGTTTCCGTCGAAAAATCGATATTGCTACGCAAATAATCGGCGAAATCGGCAATGGCGGCCTGCGCCTTTTTACTGTCGATTTCACACAGACTTTCGATTGCCGTCAGCGTGTTATAGAGAAAATGAGGTTTGATTTGAGTCTGTAACAAGGCTGCTTCCGTTTTGCGAACCTGCTCCGTAGCAAGCACGTATTTCTGCCGGACTTTCATATGCTCCGCCCGGACTTTCCGTGTGTGCTCCGCCAAAGCGGCAGAAAAGATTATGGAGACTGCAACCATACAAATCAAAGCCGCATGATGTGCCATACGGTTGCTTGGGATCAGCAGAATGGTTTCAACGTTAAGCGTGATGAGAAGATATAAAAGGATCGTGAGACTCCAGCCGATCAGGAAAAAGATTTGTTTTTTCTGACCGGAACGGTACAATCGCAGGGACAGGTAAAAAATGTAAATCGGCGAAACGATAGACATGAAATGCCCGAAAAAGTTTGTGGTAACCGGGTTCGCCCAGCTAAATGGGATCAGCAGAATACACGCCGCGATGAGTAGCTTCAAGATGGCGGCATCCCATTTACCAAAGGTGGTTCCCTCTGAAAAGACAAGGAAAAAAACAATGATGGAAATCAGATACAGAGCCCCGATTTGCATGGACAAGCTCATCGGAAGGTCCGAATGTATCGGAAAGATCACATTATAAATTCCCGTGCTGCATCCCTGATGCGCGCTGATTAAAAACACGCACAGGGCAAACGACAGGCAAAGTTTACTTTTTAATTCGAAATAGATCACAATATTGACAATGATAACGGTAAAAAGCATTCCGAATAAAAAACTGTTCAGGCAAAAATCAATGGCTTTGGCGTGATTGAATTCACTTTGCGTGTAAAAATCGAGGGTAAAATTATTGGCGTAACAGGACTGAACCCGCAGATAGACCGGTTTCCCCTTCACGCGGTTTTCTTCCAGAGGAAAAACCGGATAGGTCATCCCGGCGTCGTTTCTGATCCGGCTGTTTCCCCATCCGGAATACAGAGCCCGATATCCGTTTTCCGTCGGCACATATAAAACAGCGTACTGAAGGTTTGGGCAGTATGCCGCGATTCCATCCTGAAAGGCTCCGGAGGTTTTTTCATTCATTTGAATCCAGAAAGCGGAGTGAGTCCGTCCAAAGAAAAAATATGGCTTCTGAACTTCCGTGTATTTTTTCTGAATGGAGGGGCTGTCCATTTCGCCGATTTGCATTTCCCCCGCAGGGTCTTCTAGATAGGAAAAGCCGACCTTGGCGGACGGCTTTGAATTTGCCGCGAGACTCATCCAATCAAGACAAACCGCGGTCAAAAGGAAAACGAGGAAAGCGATTCCCACGGTACATAGCAGTTTCTTCATGTTTCCCCTCCCAATAGATTTCTAAAAGTGCCATATAATGGCTTATTATAGCACAATTTTTCCTTCTCCCACCCCCACGAAGTGACAATTCAAGCAAAAAAACAGTGTATATCTTCCATTGTTAAAATTTTTTGTTCCGAAACAGGGGATTTTGCCGGTTTTTGTTGTGCTTCTGTTGTGCATGGGGGAATATCATAGGAATAGAAAATGAAAAATTCAGGGGAATTATGTCGCAACTTTCTATTTGTGTGATACTGGAGGAATTTAAGAAATGACAGAAAAAGCAAAAAAACATCTCTGGAGCTGGAAGCCGATCCTGGCTTTTAAACAGACGGGAAAAAAAGCTTTGGCACTGCTGTTGTCCGCGGCACTGGTGATTACAACATTGCCGGTGATTCAAATGCCCGCCGGCGCAGAGGGGGCTGCCGGAGTGCAGGACTCTGGTTACGTTGCAGACAAAGACGGGTTTCACGTTGTTGCGTACGACAAATCTGCACGCATTGAGATTCCGTATGTGAGCGGCGCAAAAAATTACAAGGTGGTTTTTTCACAATCGGCAGCATTAAAGGATTATTACAGCGCTGACTGTGTACTGAACAGCGATACCTATCAACCGTATACATATGCGCTTGACGGGGACACGGATGCGTTGGATTCCTCAAAAACCGTTTCCATCGGATACACAGACGGCGGAAACAACAAATATTATTTTTATCTGGTGACAAGTGACGGTTACACCGACACGGTTCAGGATTCCGTCGAGGTTGAGACCCGTTCAACTGCGGACGCGACCTGGACAAGCCCGGGCCACTACGACACCAGTTGGTACGGTGACGGTTCGGCAAGTGAGTTTACCGTCAAAACGGCGGCACAGTTGGCAGGCCTTGCGGTTTTGACCGACGGACTGAACGACGAAACGGCTACGAGCTTTACCGGCAAAACCATTCATCTGGCCTCTTCGGTCGACCTGTCCGATTATCTGTGGACACCGATTGGAACATCCGGAGATTGTTTTTACGGCTCTTTTGACGGCGGAAATTATGACGGCGGGAAGTATACCGTCCAAAATGTTGTCACCGGTCTGCACACGAATAAAGCTGTGGAACTGCAGGGACTGTTTGGTTATACTTTGAACGTTTCTTCTTCGATTAAAAACATCGGTGTAGTCAGCAGCTATATTTATGGTTCTAATTATATTGGCGGTATTGCCGGACAATCCTACAGTACGATTGATAACTGCTATTTTACAGGTTCTGTCCATAGTAGCTTTTATGCCGGCGGAATTGCAGGCGCAAGCGCAAGCAACCCCATCACCAACTGCTATAACACAGGTTCCATTACCAGTACAAAATATGCCGGCGGAATTGCGGGACAATCTACCGACAAAGTAACAAATTGTTATAACACAGGCTCAATCACGGGGACGGGCTGGTATACCGGCGGCGTGCTTGGAAGAGGGACTTCCTCAATCACGGGGTGTTACAATACCGGTACCGTTACGGGAGCGGATATATTTACCGGCGGGATTGTCGGTCGTTTTGAGGACAACGATACCACTACCGGTTACATTTTCAATTGTTATAATACCGGCACTGTCACAGGGGTTAGTGAGTCTGTCGGCGGCATCGCAGGAGATTTTAAAGCATCACTATTGGCAAATTGCTATAATATCGGCGACATTAGCGGTAAATACAGTTCCACTGATACAGATACAGATGCAAATGCCGGTGTCGGCGGCATTGCGGGTACAGTTTCCGATATGCGTAGCAACTTAACCAAGCAGTGTGTTACAAACTGCTATAATAAAGGCATTATAACAGGTGACACTGGCATGACTAAAATCGGCGGAATTTGCGGAGCGAATGATAGCGGCTTAGGGGGACTTAACAGCTTAGCGAAAGTTACCATCAAGGACTGTTATAACGCCGGTAAAGTTAGCGGTCAGAGTCCGATTGACGGCATTGTAGGGGACGCTGGCTCCGGAACTTTGCGCAACAGTTACAACACTGGATTTGTTAACGAAACATTTTCCGACTTTTATATTGATCAGGACGGAAATAAAAACAATTCCTACATTATGGAACTGGAAGGACTTCCCGAAACGATGAATGGCGACGGCGCTTTTATGAAAGCACCGTCGGTTTATCCAGGTCAAGGTGCTTATGAGTATGGTGTGTTTACTTCCTCAAATCCGGTCAACTGGGGTTACCCGGTTCTGCGTTCGTTTGGTTACACGGATAATACCGATGCAAACGGATTTTCTCCCGCAACCATGACGATTGACGTAGCAAGCGGCACGGTGACAGCCGGCACCGATTACGGCGACGGAACGGAGTCAAACCCGTATATCATTCGCAACGCGTACCAAATGGATTTGGTGCGCAAGGATACGAAAAAAGAGGGCGTTTGTTTTAAACTTGCCGGAAATATTGATATTTCCCCTGCCCAGTACAATGAAAACGGCAGCTGGATAGCAATCGGCGGGCCAGGCGACGTATTCCAAGGAAGCTTTGACGGAAATCACTTCGCGGTTTCCGGAATGAGTATGTCCGATCTTCCATATCAGAGCTTTGGCCTGTTTTCAATAATCAAGAACGGAACCATTCAGAACCTTGGCGCAGTTTGTTCGTTCACAATGTCCAAAACCGGCAACGCGTCCTGCGGCAGTATTGTGGGAAAAGGTTCCGGAACGATTCAAAACTGCTACAATGCCGGAACCATCAACTACGATGGCGGCGACGACCCGGCTTGTATCGGCGGAGTCATCGGAACCGCCGGTTATTTTGACTATAACACAGGTTCGGTCTACCCTGCTACCGTTGCAAATTGCTACAACGCTGGAACGGTCATCCAAAACAGCAAAACAGATTGCGGAGAAATAGCCACCGGAGGCGTTGTCGGGGCTTGTAAAGATGTGGCAGGTTCAGTGGCTCCGCATACATCGACGCTTTCCTGGTGCTGCAACGCAGGGACGGTCAGTGGCGCATCAGTGCTTGGCGGCGTTGCCGGTTCCTGGTCCGGCAATTTTACGAACAGCTATAATGCCGGAAAAGTCAGTGCAACCGACTGTGCGGGGGGCGTCGCTTACCAAGTCACGGCTGCGTCAGACACCAATAAGACCATCAGCAATTGCTACAATATTGCCGTGGTTAACGGTATGAAGAGTGTCGGCGGTGTTTTCGAGTGTTGCGCAGGCACCTCGTCTCCCCAAAAGATAGTGGCATCGGTCAGTAACTGCTTTAACACAGGAACAGTCAGCAATCCGGGTAATGGGGAAACTTTCCCTGACAGCTACCCCACCGGCGGCGTCATCGGCAGCACATCCTACGCTGCCATTCAGAATTGCTATAATACCGGAAAGGTTACAGGCGTTTTCAATGTTGGTGGTCTTGCGGGCAATATCGATCATACATCTCTCCAAAGCAGCTACAATACGGGGGCAGTCAGCAGTACGCCAAGACCGGAAAATTATACGGAAAGGAGCGAAAGTGTAGGCCGTGTCGGCGGCATGGTAGGGACTGTGGCGTCCGGAAGCCTGAAAAACTGCTATAATACCGGCGAAATCAAAAGCGGCTATTTCAGAGTTGGCGGCATTGCAGGAGCGGCTGAGTCCGCAACGGTGACAAATTGTTACAACGCGGGTGATGTCAAGGGCCACAAAGATCCTGCCACGGAGTATACCTGTACAGCAGATGTTGGCGGAATCTCGGGTTATTTAGGTGGTGATTCAACTCTTTTATGTTGCTATAACCTTGGAACCATCAGCGGCGACTCGGGGGGAATAGGCGGCATTGTCGGCTACAGGGATAGCAGGAGTACAGGTGGAACAGTTTCCAAGTGCTATTTCAGCGGATGTCGGAACGCCTTCAGCTATAGTTATTTATTTGGTGACAACATTGCGACTCCCTTTGTATCCATCAAATTACCGCTGTATCAGGGCAGCACAGAAGATGTGGAAGAAGTTGCCTATGCAAATTTAGGCCCGGATTTTAAAGACGCATTTGGAATTACCGACGTTCAATATCCGGATGCGTATCAATCTTCCAACACGGATGCTTTAACGGTAAAGGATAAAACCGTAACAGCTGCGGATGCGGGGATGGCAACGATTAGCGGAATAGCCGGCGATAATAACAACGCCAAAATCGTCATTTCACAGAACGCCCTGAACATGACCGACGCGACCTCCGGATTTAAAGATGCGGGAACAGAGAAGGTTTCCGGCGTGGTCAATATATCGGCGGGTGTTCAAGTTCCAACGAAATTCACCGCCTTTTCCGTCAAAGCGGGTGACGGTAAGAATTATTCCGGAAAAATTGATGATTCTAAAAATACCATTTTGGTCAAAGTCCCGGACGGGACGGACGTCAGCAGCCTGGTTGCAACGTTTACCGTGAATAACGGGGAGGTAACTGTTGATTACCAACCACAGACAAGCGGCGTTACACAAAACAATTTTTCGAGTGCTCTAACATACACTATTAATGGATCGGATAGAACTTCTTATACAGTCAAGGTTGTGCCGGAAAGTCAATCACTTAACAGGATTGACGAGTACGACATCAAAGCAGACGGTAAATACTATGATGGAAAAATTGATGAAACAAATCACACGATCAGCGTAAAAGTACCCTCTGGTACGGATCGAAGCAGCCTGATTGCTAATTTTTCTGCCAACGATGCAGAACTTACCGTTGACGGAGCCGAACAGGAAAACGGCGTAACGCCGAATGATTTTACAAGTCCGGTATCTTACAAGGTAACAGGACTTGACGGTTCAACGGCAACCTATACGGTTACGGTTACTTGCGCAGACAAAACAGAAAAGAGTTTGACCTCTTTTGACCTGGATGACAGTGATGACAATGAGTTTCACGGCACCATTGATCAGACCAACCACACAATTAGCGTTAAGGTGCCGAAGGGGACGGATGTTACCAATTTGACCGCTTGGTTTGACACCTTTGCGCCAAGTGTGAAAGTGGGAGACAAGGAGCAGGAAAGCGGAACAACAGCGAATGATTTCACCAATCCGGTCACTTACACGGTCACGGCCGCGGACGGTTCCACGCAGGACTATACCGTCAAGATTGTCATGGCAGATACCGCTGCCATGGAATCCTATTCCCTGAAAGCGAAAGGCGGCAGCACCTATTATGACGGTGTGATCGACGAAGACAATCATACGATTGCAGTCACCGTTCCCAAGGGTACGGACGTTACGAAGTTAGTTGCGAAATTCACCGCATCGGACGGCACAACCGTGTCAGTTGGAACGACCAGGCAGGTAAGTGAAACAACGGTGAACAATTTTACAAATCCGGTTACTTACACCGTGAAAGCGGCGGACGGAACAACGCAGGACTACAAGGTGACTGTAAAAGTGGCAAGCGGAGCCGAATTCCAATCCTATTCTCTGAAAGAGAAAGACGGAAGCGACTATTATACCGGAACCATTGACAAAG
>NZ_JBJKOP010000040.1:0-141103 GCF_046707225.1 Caproicibacter sp.
GTTATGCTCTAAGAGCTTTTCATTTTGTGTCACAACTAAATTCTAAAGCAAAAAGCCGGAGCAGCCAATACCTTTTGGTATGGTTGTTCCGGCTTTTTTTCGGCGCTGTTTTGCAACAGCCCCTTCCACAAAACGCGCCGGCAAGGAGGACATCAAGCGCATCCTCGCCATTTATTTCGAGCAGAATGTAACAACGGAAAAATTTGAGGACTACGACGGGGAGCGCTGGATCATTTCCGGTGAATAATTTTCTCGGTACTTTGTTGGCTTTGCCATATGGACTTGGGACCGTTATTTGTTTATTGTTGTATGTAAAAACGAGGAAGGTGAAGTACTTGGAATACGATGAAATTGTGGATATGGTTGTCACGGAGCTGACCGAACGGAGCTTCCAGCAGCAACGCGCAGAGGACGAACAGCTCGACAGGCTTGTAAAGCGTCGGGTCGAGCTCAGTGAACAGGTTGAGCAAATCACTGCCGGGCTGGATGCCGAAACGCGGACGTTTCTGACAGAGTACAGCGAGGTTGTAGGAAAAATCAGCGAACGTGATAGCAAAAACATTTATCTACAGGGTGCGAAAGACTGTGTGCGGCTGCTCAAAGCACTGGAGGTGATTTAAATAAGCCACGTATTTCGACAGCCCATCCTGAAAAGTCAGAATGATTTCCACATTATATAAAGAATATGATTGGGCTATATTTTTAGTCTAATTCGCCCTATAGTTGATGTATATCAGCGGACGATATCCTTGCAAACGTACTTCCTTTTTCCATTGATCTAACCGATTTCGTAGCATCAGCATATCAAGTTGATTAAGATCAGGTTTACCAGTCGCGTTCTCAATGTGTCCTTGACGTTCTAATATAAACCATAGAACGACCGTGTCAATTTGTGGCATGGCTGGAATCTGGTCATGTTTGTAGAGCTTGAGTGATGTAAGTGATTGGTCTACAGCATAACAAAGCTTAGCTGAGGTGTTTCCAATTTTCACGGCACACATCAATCCATTTTTATATAGATCCATTTCTTCAACGGTAGATCCTCCGACTCGGCTCCCATCACGGTCAAAATTTTGAAAACCATCATCTTGTGCACGGATAAGATTAAAAGCTCTTTCGGCGTAGTATTTTTTCTTTAAAGCTGTTTTTATCTCAACTTTCGTTTTTCCAGCATACTCAGATGCATCCTTTTCCTCAGCATATTTTGCATCAATAAAAGCATTATGTGCCTCAGTAGAGAAATCATACTCTGGGTGGTATTCTGCGGGAATCTCTGCGATCGAATCCCTCAAATAATTCAAATAATCATCGTTGTATTTATACCATAATCCCTTTGAAAGCAAGCATCTCTTCTCATCATCGGTATAATCAATAAGATCTTTTACCCGGCTCGTTGCGACAGGCTGTTCATTAAAAAGGCTAATTACAGAAATATCCAGTACTACACTTCCGTAATCCCAATTGTTTTCTCTACAAAACTCTTCGATCTCGCCACTTGACAACGAATATACTGTTTTCTCATTGCCTCGAAACTTTAGCAGAAATTCACTGTCATTATTATTGAATATTTCGGTTGCTCCAATAATATCAAGTTCCGAAATGTTTATCTGTGCTGGATTTTGACGAATACTATCAAGCAGTCGTTCGTCTAAATGTTGAATATAATCCACATCGCTGATTTTAGAAAACACCGGTATCTGATATTTATCCTCTTCAGTTTCAATTATGTTTTCAATACGCAAAATCAAAGAAATAATTTGTTCCAAGGATTCTTCAGCCGTGGAAAATTTGATAGAGCTTCCAATCTCAAGCGAAGGCTTGCACAGTGTAAACCCATCAGGTAAAGCTGCTTTAGCTTTTAATTTTGCAAAGGACTCTCCGCTATCAAACTCCAGTTCGCTGTAGTTAATATACGTATTAACTGTTTTATTTCGGTGAGAGTTTGGTGTAGTAAGCGTTGTTGTCTTAATCTCTTTATAAGGAATTTTTCGAGCAAAACGAAATCCAAAATTCCTGTCACAGAATTTATCTACCAAGAAAAAAGCATGTCCAAATGTAACTGCGTAGGTGGTGTCATCTTCTTTTTCGATAACAACAACTGCCTTAGGAGAAGGTGTGACATCTTCGGTAGGAAGATGGAACTCTTCAAGAACCCAATTCCAGTTAAGATATTTGTTGTCCTGTGGACGGGAAGTATACAGTGTAAAGCTGAAGTTCTCTACTTCGCCTTCACGGATATTACGCTCAATTTCGATTGTATTCCGATTCCACATTTTCTGAGCTAATTCTTGGAACAGGAGTTGTTGCTTTTCACTATCGATTTTATAAAGGTTAATGCTTCCCATTTATTCTTCTCACCCTTTCTTATTTCACCAGTAAGTTCTTCTCTCGATTTTTCATTGAGACTTACGACGGATTTATACTTAATAATCGAAGCATTATGTAAATCAGTTATATCTGTGAGAATGTTGAAATGTGTCAAAATCAGTAGAATTTTTACGAACACTCGATACTGTAAATAGCTTTCATAATGCAAGAATAGTCCCGACAACTTATAATTCCACAAATACAACTATACCATATTGTACCACACAAATAAATAGCTCTGCTTTAAGCCGTCACCAAAAAAGTGACGGCTTTATTTGTACAACAAGCAAACAGAAAGGAATGATGCTCCATGGCAAGACAGACGAAAACCAACGTGCCTCCGCAGGAAGACGCCCGTATTCAGGAATTTCTCGATATGATCGCACCCTCCATCATCAAGTTCAGCACGGATTATTTCATCTGCGGCAACACCTTCCGCTGTGTGTGGGCCCTGCGGGAATACCCAACCTCCATGGAAGAACAGGCAATCCTGCGTTATCTTGGAGAAAAAGACGGCGTGACGCTGCACATCTATACCCGTCATGTAACCCCGATTGAAGAAAAGAAAATCATCAGCAACGCGGCCAACAAAAACAGGATGCAGCGCAGCAGCACTCAGGATCTCCAGCAGACGGTTACCGCCGAAAGCAACCTGCAGGATGTCGCGACCATCGTGGCGCAGATGCACCGGAGCAAGGAACCGCTGGTTCACACGGCGGTATACATTGAGCTGTCTGCCCACGACCTCGACCAACTCAAGCTCCTACAGACGGAGGTGTTGACCGAGTTGGTGCGCTCCAAACTCAACGTGGACCGGCTCCTGCTCCGCCAGCAGCAGGGTTTCCTGTCGGTGATGCCCTCCGGATGGAATGTGTTTGGGGATCAGTTCGAACGGGTGCTGCCAGCCAGCTCCGCTGCCAACCTGTACCCGTTCAACTATTCTGGCAAGACCGACCCGAAGGGCTTCTGCTTGGGCCGGGACAAGTTCGGCAGCAATATTCTGGTTGATTTCAACCGACGCTCCGACGACAAGACCAATGCCAACATCCTCATTCTCGGCAACTCCGGCCAGGGCAAAAGCTATCTGCTGAAGCTGATCCTGTGCAGCCTGCGGGAATCCGGCATGCACATTCTGGCGTTAGATCCCGAAATGGAGTACGAGGATCTGACCCTAAACCTCGGCGGTTGCTTCATCGATCTGATGGGCGGCGAATTCATCATCAACGTGCTGGAGCCGAAAAGCTGGGACGAGCAGACGGAGCCTGTGCTCAACCCCCATACGAAAACACCGGCGGATCAGAACACCGACGACGGCGGGTTTGTGCCGGAAGCCTTTCGAAAAAGCAGCAAGCTCAGCCAGCATATCAGCTTTCTCAAGGATTTTTTCCGTTCCTACAAGGATTTCACCGACCGGGAAATCGACACCATCGAGATCATGCTGGGCAAGCTCTACGACAAATGGGGCATCACCGACCACAGCAACTTCGACCGCCTGAAGCCGGAGGATTATCCCATCCTGTCCGACCTGTACGATCTCATCGAAACGGAATATAAGAATTTCGACGAGAGCCGACGCCAGCTTTATACGGCGGACTCCCTGCGGGAAATCTGCCTTGGACTCCACTCCATGTGCAAGGGAGCGGAGTCCAAATTTTTTAACGGGCACACGAATATCACCAGCAGCGAGTTTGTGACCTTCGGCGTGAAGGGCGTGCTCAACGCCAGCAAGAACCTGCGCAACGCCCTGCTGTTCAACGTTCTGTCCTACATGAGTAACGAGCTTCTGACGGTCGGCAATACGGCGGCCAGTATCGACGAGCTGTACCTCTTTCTCACAAACCTGACCGCCATCGAATATATCCGCAACTGCATGAAGCGCGTCCGCAAAAAAGAGAGCGCCATCATCCTCGCGTCGCAGAACCTGGAGGATTTTAACGTGGAGCACGTCCGCGAATTGACGAAGCCGCTGTTTTCCATTCCGACGCACCAGTTCCTGTTCAACGCCGGTTCCATAGACGCGCGGTTCTACATGGATACGCTCCAGCTGGAGAAATCCGAATACGAGCTGATCCGTTATCCCCAGCGCGGCGTATGTTTGTATAAATGCGGCAACGAGCGATACAACCTCATGGTCCAGGCACCGGAATATAAGGCGGCGCTGTTCGGAAAGGCGGGCGGCAGATAAATTGAAAATTGCCCTTGACTCTCCCATGATGGTATACTCTATACTGTAAATGAGCTCAAAAAAGCGCACGCGTGTGAGGTGTCGACCATGCTGAAAATAGGTGATTTTTCAAAACTCTCAAGGATCAGTATCCGGATGCTGCGGCATTATGACGAGATCGGCCTGCTGGTACCCAAAAGCACCGATCCATTTACCGGTTACCGCTATTACGGCGAGGATCAGCTTCCGGTAGCCGGGCAGATCAATTCTCTCAAGGATATGGGCTTTGGCCTGTCCGCTATCGGGGAAATTCTGAAAATCTACGACGATCCGCAAAAGCTGGCGGAGTTTTTATCCGTAAAGCAAGCCGAAGTGAAAGCGGAGGCCGAGGAAACCGAGCACCGTCTGCTACTCCTTGAAACAGCCATCAAGAGGCTGAGAAAGGATGGAACCGCGATGAGTTACAACGTAACTTTAAAAACGCTGCCGGAACGCTATGTTGCCAGCGTCCGGCAGATCATTCCCGCATATGCCTATGAGGGTAAAGGCCGGTTTGTTGTTACGAAGACAGGGGCCTACCCGATGCGCACCCGGCTGAAGCTGTTCCTCGAATGGGGCATCACCTTCGGCAAACCGTATGAGATCGCGGAGCAATCCGCCCGAAAGGTGGAGTACGCAAACCGGCACTCACTTGAGGAAGAAATCATCCGGCGTAACGCCGCGTGTGAAGCCGATCCGGAGGAAAAGGCGGAACCTGATTCTTCCGCTTCCGCTGGTATCCAGCATACCCCCGCACTGGAGCATAAGGCGCCGGAACAGCAAAAGTCCTCAATACGGATATAGCGGGAGGCGATTCAATGAGCTATTTTTCCTCGCTTTATTCCTCGGAGCTGCCCCACCGGGCAAGGGCGGTGTACATGTATCTGCGTGACCGGGCTGACCGGGACGGCAAGTGTTATCCGGCGATTGGTACCATCGCAAAAGAGCTTAAGCTGTCCCGCAGCACCGTCAAGCGGGCAATTGCCGACCTTGAAAAAAGCGGTTACCTGCGCAGGAAGCAGCGCTGGCGGGAAAACGGCGGCAAAAGCAGCAACATGTTTTATCTGACGAAGGCCGATTCCAGTTAGCGCCGAAAAACGGGCGTTCCTCCAAGGGGGCGGTCTGTCCTTGCGCTGGACTGTGATACGGTTCATGGTGAACCGTCAGTGAAGGTCCCACTCTAACAGAAAGTTAACGTCAGAGAAAAACAATCTTCTCTACGGGAAAGGGCCATCTCCACGTAAGAAGATGACCCTTTGCTTATTTTGTGTCCAGCAATGCCTTGACGGTTGCCGTGACTACCTGAAGATCCCGTTCGTCACACAGCTGAATCATGTGAATAATGTGTTCCTTTTTCTTGTCTGCGTGTTGAATTTCCGGATAAAAAATGGTATCCGCGGATATTTTCAGGGCGCGAATGAGCTTAAACAGTACTCTTACTCTTGGTAGTTTACTCTCGTTTTCAATCGCCATGATATACCGCGTCGTGATCCCGGTTTGTTCGGCAAGGGCGTCTTGTGTTAAACCAGCGGCCAGCCGCGCGTCTTTGATCGTCTGGCCGAAATTATTCAGCTGTTCCTCCACTGTCAGTTCACCTCCAAGGAAATTTTAACGTGGAGAGAGAAAAATGAAAACGTACTGACAATGACGGTTAATACGAATTTATTATCTAAAGCATTTGCTTTCCTTTACTTTCCCGCACATACTGAGTGAGAGGTTATTTATTACCACCTGACTGTAGATGAGCGATAGAGGGGTACGGGTGTCATGCGATATTCCATTGATTCATTCCGAACGAGATAATATTTTTTTGTAGCTTCACTTCGGTGTGGTTCAGTTCCACATTCATCTCCGCTAACGTTCTAACAAGGATTGCAACTTGTAGTTGACAAAGTGCGAAACGATGCACGAGTTTCATAAAAAAGCATTGAGATAAACACGCAATAGACGAAAAACATGAAACCGCTGCCCTGCTTTGCAGGGCAGCGGTTTCATGTCGTTCTATGAGTGACTTCATCTTAGTAGGCAGAATAACATTTCTCTACACTTGATATAAAAATTTTAATGCGCTAAAGTGGAGTTTACAAAACAAGACATCAAAAGCGAGGATTAAAATTCCTTGATGCTGTATGATTATCGCAGGAAGGTGAAGAAATGGAATGGCTGAAGAATCTGAGCAAAGCCATTGAATACATTGAAAAGAACCTAGCCGGTGAGATTTCTTATGAAGAAGCTGCTAAAATCGCATGTTGTTCCACCTGCTATTTTCAGCGGATGTTTTCCTACGTGGCTGGTATTCCATTATCTGAATATATCCGGCGGCGGAGAATGACGCAGGCGGCATTTGAGTTGCAAACAACAGATAGCAAAGTCCTTGATGTGGCACTCAAATACGGCTATACTTCCCCGACATCCTTCAACCGGGCATTTCAAAGCGTGCATGGAATTTCCCCAATCTCTGCAAAAGCGCAGGGAAGCGTATTGAATGCATACCCGCCTATTCGGTTTTCAATCAAAATTACGGGAGGTAATGTTATGCCCTATCGGGTCGAAGAAAAAGAAGCCATGCGCATTGTAGGTATCCGTATTCCTCTGACATTGGATATGGAAGAAAACAAAAAAAACGTCCCGCCTTTCTGGGAAAAGACATTAAAAAGCAGCAAGTTTCCTGAAATCTGCCATCTGTCAAACCAGTCGCCAAAAGGTGTGCTGGGAATTACCGCATGTCAAAGTCCCGATGAAATTTATTATTACATAGCGGCGTCAACCGATAAGCCTGTGCCAAAAGATATGTGTGAGTATGAAATTCCGGCGGCGACATGGGTGATCTTTGAGAGTGACGGGTATTTCAAAGAATCCATTCAAAGCATATTCAGACGCTTTCTTACAGAGTGGCTTCCATTCTCAGGCTATACTTACGCAGAACTGCCGGATATTGAAGTTTATCCAATCAGCGAGGAGAGGCCTCGGGCGGGACACTCCGAAGTTTGGATTGCGGTAAAAAAAGAAAAGGAGAATTAAACCAATGGATTACCAAATTGAAATCAGAAATATTGAACCGGTTCGTGTTGCGTTCATGCACTACAAAGGAATTGCGACCGAAGCAAATAAGTTTTTTCCTAATGTTTTTAAGTCGATTCAGGGAAAGTCAAACGGTGCACCGTTTTTCTGCTATTATGTGATGAACCCGGAAACGAAAATGGGCGAAATGGATTTATGCGTACCAACCGAAGAAAATCCCATTGATAATGGGATTGAAGTAAAGGAAGTACCTTCTGTCAAGGCTGTATGTGCAACGCATACCGGCCCCTATGAAACCTTACATTATGCTTATGAAGCGATCAGCCGATATGCTGCAGAGAATAAGCTGCAATTACAGCCGCCGTTCCGTGAGGTTTATGTCAAAGGCCCCGGAATGTTTTTGAAAGGGAACCCGAATAAGTACATTACAGAAATTCAATTCCCAATCAGGGAGGATTAAAATGATTGCTATCAGAGTTAAAGATCTTGTGAAAAAATATAAGAATGGAGTACAGGCATTGGACGGTCTTACTCTGACGGTAAATGAAGGCGAAATTTTCTCTCTACTGGGGCCAAACGGTGCCGGAAAATCGACCCTCATTAACGTGTTGACCACTTTTCTGCGCCCTACATCCGGCAGCGTGATTCTATTCGGAAAAGACGCCGCCCATGAAGCGGCTGCAATTCGCACACAGATTTCCTGTGTAGCACAGCGGACTTCCATTGATTCACACTTGTCTCTTACGGAAAACATGATGTTTCAAAGCAGGCTTTATCGGGTGCCGAAGCCGGAAGCGCAAAACCGCATGAAATCGTTAATTTCCTGCTTCGGTTTGGAACGATATTTGAAATATCCGGTTTCGTCTTATTCCGGCGGGGTTAAACGGCGGCTTGATATTGCGCTTAATATGATGTCAAAGCCAAAAGTCCTGTTTTTGGACGAGCCAACTGTCGGTATGGATATCCAATCCCGTATGGCAATGTGGGATATGGTAAAGAAAATCAGAAACGATTTTGGCACTACGATTTTTTTAACAACCCACTATCTGGAAGAAGCCGACCAGCTAAGCGATACCATCTGTATCATGAAAAACGGAAAAGAGGTACTTCAGGGTTCCCCGAATGCTCTCCGGGAATACTTGCGTCAGGATATGCTGAAAATCAACTTTCCATCGAAAGAAGAAGCCAGAAA
Organism: Caproicibacter sp.; assembly: GCF_046707225.1. Lineage (NCBI taxonomy): Bacteria > Bacillati > Bacillota > Clostridia > Eubacteriales > Acutalibacteraceae > Caproicibacter > Caproicibacter sp. The sequence continues at coordinate 8,784 of NZ_JBJKOP010000040.1, forward strand.
CAGTTTTGAACCGTTAAAAAGCGTTATTGAATTGAAAGAATCGGACTTGCGCCATGATAAAATTATCACCAGCCTGAAAAACGGCCATGTCGATTTGGAAAAAGCAAACCGGTGGCTGTTAGAACATGATATTCCTTTTCTGGGTATTGAAATTATGCAGCCCACTCTGGAAGACGTTTTTATCAGGCTAACCGGTGAAGATGCAAAGGAGGCCAGTTGATGGGCGTTTTAACTTTACTTCAACGCGACATAAAGTGGCGTTTTCACAACGCTTTTACGATCGTGATTACCATTTTACAGCCTATGCTTTGGCTGGTTTTATACAGCGCCGTCGCCGGTCAAGCGATGCAGGGCATTGGAATCCAAAACTATACGGCTTTTATTCTCGCCGGGCTGATTGTATTGGTGAGCTTCGGAACTTGCAGCAGCAGCGGCATTATGAATTACCTTATGAAAGCGGACGGCAGCTTTTACCGGATACTGATTGCTCCGGTTCAAAGAAGTTCGATTGTTCTCGGTCAGGTATTGGAAGCGGTATTATGTAACTTTATTGAAGTCGCCATTATGTGCGTTGTCAGCCTGTTTTTCTCGGTAAAAATCGCTTCTGGATTTTTAGGGCTGCTTGTAATCATTTTGCTTGTATTCATGACGTCTTTCTTTATGGCAGGGTTAACTTATGCAATCAGTCTTTGCCTCCCCAATGAAGTTCTTTACGAAACCGTGATGAACGCGATTGTCCTGCCGATCTTTTTCCTCAGTACAGCATTGTTTCCGGAAGATAAATTATCCGGGGGACTTAAAATTGCTGTCAATCTGAACCCGTTTACTCATGTAATCAATGTTTTACGGAATTTGATCTTGCAGGGAAACATTGTCGCCCACGATGTAATCTTGATCATCCTTTTACTTGCTGTTATGTGCTTAATCAGCTTTTCGTGGGCATTGCATCGACTAAAAAAGGAAACAAGCTTATAAACCGCTGTATTTTCTGATAAGGTAGCTAACCTTAAGTTAGTTAAGGGCAAACTTTTCGAAAGGTAAGGACGCAAAGCCAAGGATCTAAAGTGCAATTGCATTATGATACCATGGCTACCATGAGGTGTGTATTAGATCTGACCTTTTATGCGGCAGGTTTTTGTATTCACAAATGAACAAATAAAACTATTTTCTTTATGGAATCTTTAAAATTTCCTTTTATAGTGAAATCAGAACGATGAAAGGAAGATACTTATGGATTCCTATATTTTACAAACGAAAGACCTATGCCGAGACTTCAAGCGGCAACATGCCGTCAGTAATATCTCGCTTTCCATCACAAGAAATTCTGTCTACGGCTTGCTCGGACCCAACGGAGCGGGAAAATCAACGACCCTGAAAATGATCACTGGAATGCTGCGCCCGACCTCCGGTGAGATCATTTTTGAAGGCCGTCCATGGAGCCGCAAGGACTTGGAAAATATCGGCGCGCTGATAGAATCGCCGCCGCTGTATGAAAACCTCACCGCCAAAGAGAACTTGAAAGTCCGCACCTTGCTGTTGGGGTTGCCGGATTCCCGTATTCAAGAGGTCTTGGAAACTGTCAGCCTGACCGACACCGGAAACAAGCGCGCGGGACAGTTTTCGATGGGAATGAAACAGCGTCTTGGCATTGCAATCGCCTTGTTGAATCATCCAAAACTGCTGATTCTGGATGAACCGACCAACGGGCTCGATCCAATCGGCATTCAGGACCTGCGTGAGCTAATCCGGTCTTTTCCCGAGCAGAGTATGACAGTTATCCTGTCAAGCCATATCCTGTCCGAGGTGGAGCTGATTGCGGACCATATCGGCATTATCGCAGGCGGGGTGCTGGGGTATGAAGGCAAGATCAACCCCGGTGAAAATCTGGAGTCGCTGTTTATGGAAGTCGTAAAGAACAGCAAAAAAGCGGGTGCGTGACATGGTCCAATATTTTGCGGCGGAAAACCTGAAACTGAAGCGCACCTTTACGCGGAAACTCGTCTTGCTAGCTCCGCTTGCCACACTGCTCCTGACATGGGCTTTAGCGGCCATATGGTTCCAAGTGAACGCTTTTAACTGGTGGTACATCCTTTTGATGCCCGGATTCATCTCTTTGATTTGCGCTCTTTCCGATCAGAAAGAAACGAAGAAGCTGGGGTATCGCGGCGTTCTTTCGTTGCCGGTTTCACTGAAAAAGGTCTGGATTGCAAAAAACCTGACAATAATCTTTTACGCGGCGCTGTCAAACCTTGTTTTATTGATTGGAATTTTACTTGGAGGCTCCTCCGTTCCGAATCCGCTACCGTTCGGAGCCTCCTGTCGTGGGATGCTTCTCATTTTCATAACATCCTTATGGCAGATTCCGCTTTGCCTGTTTTTATCCAGAAAAATCGGCATGGTTGGAACAGTTATCATTCAGGTTGGCGTCGGTGACGTGCTTGGCATACTATTTGCAACGAAGTCAAATTGGTGGCTTTGTCCTTATAGCTGGACAGCACGAATGATAACGCCGGTACTCGGAATTCTTCCAAATGGAACCCTTGCACCGAGCGGCGACCCGCTGTTGAATCCGTCTGTTGTTCCCATAGGAATCGCGCTGTCTCTAGTGTTGTTTGCGCTGCTATTGCTTGCCACGACTGTATGGTTTCCGAGACAGGAGGCGAGATAAGTGCTGATCCGCTGTATTTGTTCAGATTTCTATAAAATGAAGCGCACTCCTATTCTATGGCTTCATGTTGCCGCACCCTTGATCGGAGCTTTCATGTTTTTAGGGTATTACTCCATCACAGTCAACAACCAACCTTTGGGCCGAATCAACGCTTTTCTGGAAGCACTGTGCATTGTTTTTCCCATACTGATCGGGCTGTTGTGCGGCATGACGGCCGCACAGGAAGAACAGGCCGGCAGCTATCAGGTTATGCTTGCCGGAACAAAATCCAGAACGACCGCATTTCTGAGTAAACTTTTTCTATTACTGATCCTGTCCGTTTTTTCCGTGGCGCTTGCCATAGGCGTTTTTGCGGCGGGGTATCATGCAGCGTCCGCACAGCTCTATCTTCATGCCGCATTCGCCGTTTGGGGCGGAACCGTGTTTTTATATGCCCTGCATCTATTTGTGAGTTTCCGCTTTGGCCGTGGGGCTTCCATCGGATTGGGCATATTCGGCGCGCTGATTACCGCCCTGATGCTAACCGGATTGGGTGATCAAATCTGGCACTGGATGCCGTGGGCATGGAGCGTGCGCATTTGTAACGACATGATATTCGCCCTGCAAACTCCCTCCGCAGCATCATTGGCCGCCGCAGATATTCAATCTGGCGTTTCCGTATGTGCGACAGCTACCGTTTTATCTATCGCCGCAAGCCTGCTGTGGTTTCGGCGCTGGAACGGTTCAAAGTCCAATGAATAGGAGAAAAAATATGAAGTTGCGGAGAGTTTCGATTGCGCTGCTGAATATAATCCTGTGTGTTTCCATCAGTGCCTGTTCTCTGACGAACCAGGATAAGCCCGTATACGCCGTGAGCGACGATAACGCCACTCAAATCTGTTATCAGGGAACAACCTATCAGATTTCAGCAACCTCTTTGGAATCCGACGAGCTTGGAGGCTGGATCGGTATCATTAAAGAAGCGGTCGTCCTTGACAAAGATTTGAATAATTTGAAACAGGAAAAGTTGGGGACATCGCTTAACGATACCGTCAATGCGATCAAAAAAGATCCTCCCGCCAACGCTTATCTGATCGTACCTTTCCAGAATGTTTACGCGGTGAAGGATTCAGATCACAAAGATACGATTGCCATAGGAATTTCCAATAATTATTTTTATAAGGCTGTTGCCATATCAAAAGGTTCCGAGAATATAGCGTCAATCGACGTCACTCAAGCGAAAGGGATTTCTTTTATCGACGGGCAGTCATGAGCTTTTGCCGTTGGATTTGCTATTTGGAAAATGACTCGGTATACTCGGTATGAGCCTTGAAAGGATGTGAAAGCCATGGCAAAAATACTTGCGATTGACGATGAGCCGGATATTTTATCCGTGATCGAGAGGTCACTCCAAAGGGACAGCCACCTTGTGACAACAGCGTTGTCGACCGACGATATTGAGTCAAACACTTTGAATCATTTTGATTTGATTCTGTTGGATGTCATGATGCCGGGGACGGACGGATTTGCGTTTTGTCAGAAAGTGCGGGATGCGGTGGACTGCCCTATTCTGTTCCTGACCGCGAAAACGATGGAGTCCGACGTGATGGTTGGATTTGGCCTGGGTGCAGATGACTATATCAAGAAACCGTTCAGCACCGGTGAGCTTCGGGCGAGGGTGAACGCGCATCTGCGCAGGGAAACCCGTGAAAAGCGGCATGTGCTGCACGTGTCCGGACTGGAATTCAATCTTGCGGCAAAGGAAGTAACCGTGGACGGGCAGAAGATTCCGTTGACTAAAATCGAGTATGGAATTTGCGAATACCTCGCCCAAAATCATGGGCAGGTATTTACCAAAGAACAAATTTACGATGCTGTCTGCGGATATGACGCGGAGGGCGACAGCTTTACCGTGGCCGTGCATATCAAGAACGTCCGGGCGAAATTGGCTGTATATGAAATGGCTCCGATTTCTACGGTTTGGGGGATAGGATACAAATGGGACTGAAAAGAAGCATGAAGCTCCGAACCTTCTTTGTTCAATATTTGCTTGCCCTATTTATCGGTTTTCTGATGATTATCCTAATTGTGACCGGATTGTTTTTTGTATCGCTACAGTCGGGCTTCATTATTTCCGTGGGTGATGTGGAAGCATCCATTGAAAGCCAGAAGAACGCAATTGCGTCCGCTGAAACCGTCAACGCAGAGTTGATCCCAAACACCTGTAAATATGCTACTGTAAGCACAGAAGGCAAATTTTTGTCAGGAAACATGACCGAAGCCGAAACTTCCGCCGCATGGGATTCGATCCAAAAAGGGCGAAGAAATTCGTGGGGATTTCTCGGAACAGGCTTTATTTCAGATTGTTATTTCCCGATTGAACGGAAGGGCGGGTTCTGCATTGTAGAGTACTCCTCCTTATCCCAATTTTCACCGGCGGTGCTGCGGGAACACCTGCCAGCTCCGGAAATTGTATCGGTGTTGATCATCATCGGCGCATTTTTAGTCGAGATTTTTTTGCTTTCTAAAATCTATGGAAAGAAAATCAGCCGGAAACTGATTCCGCTTGAAAACGCTACGGAAAAAATACGCGGGAAAGACCTCGCGTTTGAGATTCAATACAGCGGCATTAAAGAAATTGATTCCGCGCTGCAATCGCTTGACACGATGAAAGCCGAATTGAAGAATTCTCTGGAAGCACAGTGGAAAATGGAGCAGACGCGAAAAACACAGGTTTCCGCTCTGGCGCATGATTTAAAGACACCTCTTACCGTAATCCGCGGCAACGCGGAGATCCTGGACGATACGAAACAGACAGAAGAACAAAAAGAATGCACCCTCTACATCCAGAAGAACGCCGATCAGATGGAACAGTATATTCAGATGCTGATCGACCTGTCCAAAGTTGAAAACGGATGTCCGCTAAAATTGAAATCTACCGCAACAAGAGTTTTTCTGGACGGCTTATACACGCAGATCAATGCGTTGGCTTCCATGAAACAAATCCGTGTGGAAACAGACGAAACGGATCTGCCGGATACCCTTCGCTTGGACGCTTCCCAAATATCCAGAGCGATTATAAATATTGCTTCTAATGCAGTCGATTACTCTCCGGAATGCGGCACAATCACATTTTCCACGTCCAATGACGGGCAGACAATCTGCTTTCAAATTGCCGATGATGGTAAGGGATTTTCCCCGGCGGATTTGAAAAACGCGACGAATCAGTTTTACCAGGGGGATTCCAGCAGGAGCTCAAAATTTCATTATGGAATGGGTCTGTTTATCGCGGATTCTATCGTGAGGCAGCACGGCGGCACGCTAACCCTTGGAAACAAATCTCCCACAGGTGGAGGAATGGTTATTATTAAGATTCCAATACAGGCACAAGGCACAAAATAAAATACGAGGTACCCGCCAAATAAAAAAAACATGAGTTTGGCGGGTCTATCGTAATGCCTGAATATCGCAGTGTTTCAACCCTCCAATCAATAATGAAGTGGTTTTTCAATATTCCTAAAGTTATGAAAATCGAATATGATTCCGACAAAGGGCAAACCTGCCGAAAAGCAGGGACGCAAAGCCGAGGGTCTAAGGTGCGTAAGCATGATGACAGCCTGGCTACCGTGAAGTGCGTGTTAAACCTGCCCTTTTATGTGACAGGTTTTTTATATGGATCAAAAAATAGAGGCGCCACCCGCCCAACAAAAAAAACGTGAGTTTGGCGGGTCTATTCTTATGCCTGAATAAAACAGTGTACCCTCCAGACTTGCAGGTTTGGAGGGCTTTTCTATGCGCATTCAATATGTCATGAGTTTCAGGCGGCCGCTGCTCGTCAGCGGCCGAGCGTGATGAAGCGGACTACAATCCGCTGCTCATCGCTTTTCTAACCGGTAGCTCGTCAAAAAAAGCCTGTGCTTTTCAACAAAACAGCGCGGGCAGCAATACGAACTATCAGAGCAGGTAAAATATGAAATATTTTACAGGGGAGAACCTGCGGGCAATCATGCTTACAGGTACGCTCCTGTTTTGTTGTCTGTAGCCAGACCGCACTGCCGGGCTCCGCCGCTTGTTCTTCATTTCCGGATTTCAAAATCATTGAAATGGAGGACAAGCCTTATGGCAAAGTATCAGAAAAAGACAGATTACCAAGCGAAATACCCCGGCGTGAGCAAAGAAATCATTGAAGTTTTGGAGAAAAGCGACCGGCAGATGGAATATCTGCAGTATGACATCAAGGTAGAGCGTTGCCAGATCAATTCCGTCAGTGGAACTGTTACATACCTCCCCAGCCGGGAGGACTCCTATGAACGTCTTCTGGAGGAAAACAGGCAGTTCGCCGCCAGTGGCGAAAGTGTAGATGATGCCGCAATTAAAACCGTAATGATCGAAAAAATGCTGACCTGCCTCAAGCAGCTCAGCACGGAGGAACAGGAGTTGATCACCGCTCTGTTTTTCAAAGGCAAAAGTGAACGGCAGTTATCTGCGGAAACAGGCATTCATTTTATGACCATCCATGACAGAAAGATAAAAATCCTCGGAAAATTAAAAAAGATGATGGAAAATTAAAGGTTTTTCCGTGCAACCCCCTCGCTCAACGGGTAAGTAAGTGAGGGGGTTTTTCTATTCCCTCATTAGTTCCTTGAAAATATCATATCCGGCAGCATAAATACATGATCTGTCCGGCCGTGATGAGCGGCAGCGACGATGACGGGCGCGCCAAGACTACCTGCGGATGGGTGACAGACATCCGTCGAACCGATGGCATCGAAGGCGACGAGCGGCAAGGCCTGGTCATAAAACAGCCTGTGGTAGGCTGTCACGCAATGAAACGGACAGTGCCAACGCTACTTCCGTCCAGCCACAGACTCAAGCAATGGGGGCGGCTCGCAGAGATCCTGGGAGAGGTGAGATTCCTATGGCGTTTGCTTAACCGGCAAACCGTTTATGCTGCCGCCCTAGCTTCGGGAAGCAGTGCCGAATAGAAGCGTGCAATCGTTAAAATGAAGAACAAGCTTACTATAGATTTGAGGGACAGCCATGCCCAAACGGCTGTCCCTCGTTACATACAGTGGCGGAGGTGCTCGGCATGAATGTGAGCAGAGGCGATATTTTCTATGCGGATTTGACGCCGGTAGTGGGCTGTGAGCAGGGCGGCGTCCGCCCCACCCTGATTATTCAGAATGACATTGGCAACCGATACAGCCCCACCGTAATCGTTGCAGCCATCACCAGCCGCATGGAGAAAAATCCTTTGCCTACCCATGTACCCCTGACGGGAGAGCGAATCGGACTGCGGCAAAACTCCATCGTCATGCTGGAGCAAATCCGCACCATTGACCGCTCCCGCCTGCGCGCGTATCTGGGCCGCATCGGCGGCGAGTGCCTTCGGAATGTTGACGAAGCCCTGGGCGTCAGCCTGGGGTTTTTTATCAGACAAGCTGAGAGTAAGGAGGAGCAGTATGAAACGAGCATGGCTTTATTGCCGCATAGACGCGCCGGAGGATCGAAGCGGCGCGCTGAAGAAACAGGAAAAACAGCTTTATGATTTTGCGGAACAGTTGGGATATCAAATCGTCGGAGTAAGCGTTGATCTTGATCAGAATACGGAATTGGAGAAGCTGAAACAGGATGCCGACGTAAAACGTTTTGATGCTCTCCTTGTCACTAGCCTGTTCCATATTCATCGTGACCGCAAACAGGCGCTTTGCTATGCGCATGAGTTTCAGCACTTCGGTATAGAGGTAATTTCTCCTCTTGATGGCCGCGTCTCCACAGAGGAGGTGCAGCCATGATTGCCGTTTCTGAGCGTATCTATCTCTCCATGTTCAAGGATGAGCCGGAGGTCCTCACGGTTCCGGAAGCCGCCAAATTGCTGCGGATCGGTATCAATCAGACCTATCGCTTAGCACGGAGCGGCCGATTGGGGAGCATCCGGGTGACTAACAAGATACTGGTTCCCAAGCTGTCCGTTGCAGCGTTTCTGGTCGAAAATAACCCGTGCAGGTTTGTACCGTTTGACACCTGGCTTTCTCCGTCTGAGTGTGGTATTGTGTGTACTGCCGACGGCAGTACCGGAGAAAATCACGCGAAAGGAGAACGGAAATGAAACGAATCACAGGCCGTTTGGCCACGAAAAATCAGAAATGGTACGCCGTGTTAAATTTGTATGACACAGATGGAGTCCGCAAGCAAAGATGGGTCAGTCTTGACCTGGAGGACAAGCGCGGCACGAAAACGGAAGCCAATCACCGGCTCGCCGAGGTATTGGCGCAGTACAATGTTGGGGATTTATACCTGCAGGAAAATATGACCCACGCTGAACGGGAACGCAACCGAATCGCCAATATGTTGGTGGAAAATTATCTTCCGGAATGGCTGGAGCAGCATAAGCCCAATATTTCAAGCTCCACCTACCTGAATTACAAGAGAATGATCAACGGCAGGATGACAGCTTTTTTCAAGCCGATGAAGCTCAAGGTAAAGGAGGTCACCGGCGACGAAATCAACGCCTACTACATGACGATTCGCTCCGACGGGCTGAAGGGCACTACGGCACAGCGCCACCACGCCATGCTGCACAGGGCTTTCCAGCAGGCGGTAAAGCGGCGCATCATTCCCACGAATCCCTGTCTGCAGGCCGACCGGCCCAAATCCGTGCCGTTCATTGGCAGCTACTACAACGCCGAGGAACTGAAGGAGCTTCTGAACTGCGTCGAGGGGGACCCGATCCGCCTGGTCATTATGCTGGCTGCCTACTACGGTCTGCGCCGCAGCGAGGTGCTGGGGCTGAAATGGTCGGCGGTGGATTTCACCGCCAAAACGGTCAGCATCCGGCACAAGATTCTGGAGGAGGAAACCAAGAGCGGCGTTGTGCTCAAGGGCTACGACGTGATGAAAACAAAATCCTCCTACCGCACCCTGCCATTAATCCCTCACATTGAAGAGGAGCTTCTGGCGGAGCAGACGAGGCAGGAGGAAATGCAGAAGGTCATGCGCGGCGCTTACGACAAGAAATATTCGGAGTACATATGCGTGGACGCCTTGGGCGGTCTGATTACCCCACAGTATGTCAGCAGTCATTTTCAAGTCATTCTGAAAGAAAACGGGCTTCGAAAAATACGCTTTCACGATTTGCGGCACAGCTGTGCCTCGCTCCTGCTGGCAAACAATATCCCCATGAAGATGATTCAGGACTGGCTGGGACACTCCGATATGGCGACAACCGCCAACATCTACTCCCACATCGACAGCTCCAGCAAACTGGCCAGCGCCAACATGATTGAAGAAGTGCTTGGGGTAGCCGAAGACGAGGATAATCCGGAGAACGACAAGGACGAAAAACCGGAATAAGCTCTCCGAAGGTTCGAACCCACGCAATGTCGCAGAAGACTTTCACATCTTGCAGTTTTCTTGCAGAAAAAGCCTAGAAAAGCCGTAAATCCGCTTGCTTCGATTTCTGCCAAAGTGGGGGAAGAAATGTGAAAACAGGCATAAAAATGTCCTAAAAGCCCGGAAAGTTCGAACTTTTAGGACAATTGTGGCGGAGAGGATGGGATTCGAACCCATGTGACGTTGCCGTCAAACTGATTTCGAGGCCTACGGTGTCCAAATGGTTATGGGTTCGGAATTTGTCAACCCCCCAACGTAAAACAGTAAACACTTAATTTTTCTTTAAAATATGGTATCCTTTCTTTGTCAAACTGACAAATGAAAGGATGATAATTTGTGCAAAACACACGCAAGTCATCACTCAAAGATCATCTTACAGAGTTCGAACCCAAGGATCAAGGATATTTTCAAAAATCCTCATCTATGGGTTCGAATTTCTCGTGTACGCCATCTGACGTGCCAGTCTATCAATATATGTTGGAATGGCTTGAAACTAGGAAATATGTGCTTCAGCTTTCCACATATAATTCTTACGCAGAGCTAATCAATGGCCGAATCAAAAAATACTATTCCTCAGCCGGATTGACAGTGGCGTCTCTGAAGCCTGCGGATATTCGAGCATTTTACATGGGTATCTTTCGGGATGGCTGCAGCCCGGCCACAGTGATTCATTACCACGTGGTAATGCGCAAGGCCTTTCAGCAGGCTTTCAAGGAAGATATGATTTCATGCAATCCTTTCGATAAAGTAGATAGGCCAAGGGCAGATAAATACCATGCGCGTTTTTTGCATGAAGAGGAATTGGCAATCCTTCTTCAAAATGCAGCAGACGATCCTATGTTCATAGTGATTTATCTTGCCTCTGTTTTCGGTTTACGCAGGAGCGAAGCGCTCGGAGTACGATGGAGCCGTATCGACTTTGATCAAAAACGAATCTTGGTTGATACAAAAGTGATTGAAGTCAAGACCAATGGTAAATCTCAAACAGTTCCCATAGAAAAAATGAAAAACAATTCATCCAGACGTTATCTTCCGCTGACTCCAAATGCGGAGGCGGTATTGCTGGATATACGAAAGAAGATTCAACTTTATCAGATGATGTTCGCCGATTCCTACTCTGCGGAATATGCCGATTATGTTTGTTGTGATCCACTTGGACGGCTTTTTCATCCAGACTATGTGTCGGTTCATTTTAAAGTGATTTTGAAACAGTGCGGATTACCCGATGTTCGGTTTCATGATCTCCGACACACCTGCGCGTCAATCCTGATACAGCACCAAATTCCGTTGATTACCGTCAAGGAATATCTTGGCCATTCGGATATCTCCACTACGGCTAACATTTACATCCATCTGGAGGAACATTCAAAACGGACTGCGGCACTACTGATGGATACAATCTGTCGTCCTGAATGTCAAAGGGCGGCTGTTGGGGGTGCAGAGCATGAGTGAATTTATTTCGGCGGATCAGTTATATAAAATTCTGCATATCAGCAAGCGGAAATTGAAATATCTCTTGGACAACGGATACATCCCTTGTGAAATTCGGAGCTCAAGGACATGGAGATATTGGATTGATAAAGAAACCGTCGAACAGGTACAAAAGAGTCTGGAAGCTAATCCGAACTGTTTCGGGCTACCATCTGGGCTGTTCAACTCCGGGAGGAGTAAAGTACAGAAAAATCCAAGGCTTTGTTTGAATCCCGCTTATTTGGCCGCTTTCAGATCCTGGCTCACAGAAAAGTACCGTACATATCCCGGTGCTCTTACACTAGCACAAGCATCGAAATTGTCACACCTTTCGCCGAACTATATTTTGCTCAGAATTAAGAGAAAAGAGATTTTTGCATCACTTATTGGAACGCGTTATGTAATTTCAAAACGGTCAATTATTGAATATATCTCCTCAGAAAAAGTGATTCTGTCAAGTGTCACATTAAAAATCATGATTAAAGAATTCTCCACATCATCTCAGCTAATATGCAATCAGAATAACAAAGAACAAATAAGCATATAATATCCGCAACAAAAATATAATTTATAAAGTTTTGCGGATATAAACCGCAAAACTGTTTGACTATCTTATATTTGAGGTATAATATAGTAAACAGGAGGTGTATGAAATGATTTTCAGACCTGATTATGTTGAAAAGATAATGGCGTACAAGGATGCGCCGTTTGTGAAAATACTGACCGGTGTTCGCCGCTGCGGAAAATCGACGATCATGAAGATGGTGATGGATGAGTTCCTCAAGTGTGGTATTGAACCGGAGCGCATCATTCATTATAGCTTCGATTCTTTGGAATATGAAGACATGACGGCTAAAAAGCTGTTTACCATTCTGAAGGAGCAACTGTCACCGGACGAAAAAACCTATCTGTTTCTCGACGAGATCCAGGAAGTAAAATCATGGGAAAAAGTTGTAAACTCACTGATGTCTGATTATAATGTGGATATTTATGTGACCGGTTCAAACTCCCGGATGATGTCTTCAGAGATTTCGACCTATCTGACTGGACGATATGTTTCGTTCCGAATTTTTCCGCTCTCGTTTTCGGAGTATCTTGCTTTTCGTAAAGAATACACAACCGTAGGCGACCCGCGCACCGAGCTTGTCCGGTATCTACAATTCGGCGGCTTCCCCGCGATTCATCTTCGGGAATATGCAAGAGAAGAAGCTTATCCTATTATAAAAGACATCTATAATTCCACTATTTTTACCGATATTGTGCGACGCAGTCAGATCAAAAAAGTGGATCAGTTGGAACGGGTGGTCAAATACGTCTTTGATAACGTCGGAAATACCTTCTCGGCATCGTCTATTTCAAATTATTTGAAAAGCGAGCAACGGACGCTGGACAATGAAACGGTTTACAGTTATCTCAGTAAGTTGGAGAGTGCTTATATTTTGCACCGCTGTTCCCGCTATGATATCAAGGGCAAAGAATTGCTGAAAACACAGGAGAAATTTTATCTTGCTGACCCTTCGCTGCGGTATAGCGTTCTTGGTTATACCGCTGACAGCGCAGATGCCATGCTGGAGAATATTGTGTACCTGGAACTTCTCCGCCGGGGCTATGAAGTCTGTGTTGGGAAACTCGATAATTTCGAGATTGATTTTGTTGCTGCAAGGCTTGAAGAGAAAATCTATGTGCAGGTGACAAAGGAAATTAAGTCCGAAAAAACCGCAGAGCGTGAATATGGGCGACTGCTCGATATTCACGATAACTATCCCAAATATGTTTTGACAACGGATGACTATGCAGGAGGAAACCATCAGGGAATCAAAACCGTTCACATTGCTGATTTTCTCCTCAGCGAAGAATTATAGCTGCATTTGGAAGATGAATAACACTCTAAGCATTTGAGGAGAAATGAAAATGATTTACATTACAGGGGACACGCATGGAGACTTCCGTCGTATCGCTTATTTCTGTGACACCATCGAGACAAAGCGTGAGGACATCATGATCATTCTCGGTGATGCGGGAATCAACTTTTACAGCGGAGAAAAAGCTGAACGGCTGAAAAATCAACTGGCAGATATTCCGATTACGTTGTTCTGCTTGCATGGCAATCATGAAAACCGTGCACAGAACATCAGTACTTATAAGGAACAGCAATGGCACGGTGGCACCGTATTTATTGAAGGAAAATATCCGAATCTAATCTTTGCCAAAGACGGCGAAATATACGATATCGACGGTCAGAGGTGCATTGTTATCGGCGGAGCATACAGCGTTGATAAGTTTTACCGTCTTCAGAACGGCTACGGCTGGTGGCCGGATGAGCAGCCATCCGAAAAAGTCAAAGCAACCGTTGAAAAGAATCTGTCCGCTGCCGGGAATACTGTTGATGTTGTGCTTTCGCATACCTGTCCGTTTAGGTATATCCCACGCGAAGTGTTTCTGCCTGGCATTGACCAGTCCACCGTTGATAACTCAACAGAAGAATGGCTGGATACAATAGAAGGAAAGCTGAACTATAAAAAGTGGTATTGTGGGCATTATCATACCGAGAAGTGCATTGATAAGATGCAGTTCTTGTTTGAGCGCATTGATGAATTTAGAGTGTAAAAATGGATATTGACTTCCCCACAGGTGCTTTACATTGAAGTGGGTATACCAGTTGCAGATGATGATGCTATCTGCCAGCTCTGTAAAGAGGCATCCACCACGATTATCGTAACTAAAAATGCAAATGAATATGGTATCCACAATACTGCTGCCGGTGATAATCATATTTGTATCCCTGCATTTGCTTTTCTGTACTTGCTTGGACACGCAGAAAGAATGGATACAAAGGTTTTGAATGAATGCAGTCAATATGTTGATCTCAACATGATGTAGAGAAAACCGTCGCTTACATACAAACGACGGCTTTTTATGCGAAATATGAGTGACAATAAAAGTTATCTGCTCGCTGATTTCTCAGGATGTTGGTAGCACGTGATATTTTTAGAACAATTTCTCGGGTATTAAATTATCCAGCTAGTATGTGACCATAATCCCTTGCAATATGATATACTTTTGTCTGAGGTGAAAATTATGACCGTGGATGAACGCGAGAAACTTTACAATGAAGTTTGGGCAGAGCCAATGACGATAGTTTCCCAAAAGTACGGCATATCAGATGTGGCTTTAAGAAAAAGGTGTATTGCAGCAGGAATACCTGTACCTCCTGCCGGATATTGGGCAAAACTTCGTGCAGGCAAGGAAGTGCAAAAAATTGCTCTTCCGGCGCTTACAAAAGAAAGTAAAAAACATGTTTCCGGTTACGCTATTCAAATTTCAAAAGATGTAAAAGCTTTATCTGACGTCGAATTGCTTTCAGAGGACCCACTATATATTTATTCAATGAAATCCAAAGAACTTATACAGACAATGCGTAATTCAATAATTATACCTTCACAATTAAGAAATCCCGACCGCTTAATTCAAGAACATAAGGACGAAATGAATTACCGAGAGAAGCAGATAAAGCTTAATCCAGGCTACAAAAACAGCCAGTACTGGTTTAGAAATATCTCCACGAAATCAGTAATTGATATTTCTGTCTCATCTGAACAGATCCATCGTGCTTATTTAATCATGGATACTTTGATTAAATCTATAGAGCAGCTTGAAGGACATATAGAAACAGAAAATTACTCAGACAGAGATTATTGTACTTTAAAAATACCGGGTGGTATATGGAATATGTCTTTATATGAAGATAAAACCACTACTGGTAGGCGATACAATTCAACAACTACTTATACAGGATGTCTGAACATAAAACTCCATTCCGGTTGGTATTGCGATGCCAAAGAACTAATATTTTCGGATAATGAAAAATCTCCACTGGAAAATCAGCTGGGAGAAATTATTTACACACTTTTTGATACGGCTAGTAAAGATATGTTAGTTCATGAGCAATCTTCACGCGAATGGGATAGGAAAAGGCAGCAAGAAGAATTAGAACGGAAAAAAGAGCAAAGGCGCAAAAAAGAGCTGCAAAAGCTTGATAGTATTGAAAAGGAAGCTCAATGTTATAAAAGGGCTCAACTGTTGCGCGAATATGCGCAGGCCTTAAAATCGCTATCAGATATATCTGTTGATTCGGAAGTCTCCTTGGAACAGAAGATTCAATGGATATTAGAAAAAGCAGATTGGCTTGATCCTTTGGTACACAAAGACGACTTTATCCTCGGGGTCATGCAGCATACAGAATAACATAAATATTTGATGTTGTCCTTTTTCAAAAAAGTGGCGATAGCATCCATTTTTGCACCATACAGATGGAGGTAATGGGATTATTAATATCATTCTTGAAAAAGCAAAAAAGTTGTTAAAAAACGAGTAGAAAAAATAAAACATAGAAAAACAATATGCCGACTGGTCAAATCCGGTCGGCATATTTGCTTTATCTTAGAAATAACTCTTACCTGCCTTTCATTCCTTCGTTCTTTCACTGAAAGAAACACAACTAGTGAAAGAACATAGCAGATACTGTCGAAGGTTGAGATTCAGCAAAACAATGTCGAAATAACCCGTGCAAGTTTGTGCTGTCTGATGCATGGCTTTCTCCGTCCGAGTGTGGTATTGTGTGTACTGCCGACGGCAGTACCGGAGAAAATCACGCGAAAGGAGAGCAGAAATGAAACGAATTACAGGTCATCTGACCTCAAAAAATCTACAATGGTACGCCGTACTCAATCTTTACGACACGAGCGGAAAACGCTCACAAAAGTGGATCAATCTTGATTTAAAAGACCAGCGCGGCACAAAAACGGAAGCTAATCACCGGCTCGCTGAAATATTGGCGCAGTACAACACCGGCGACCTGTATTTGCAGGAGGCCGTGACTCATGCGGACCGGGAGCGCAACCGGATTGCCAACATGCTGGTCGAGGACTATCTTCGGGAATGGCTGGAGCAGCACAAACCCAATATTTCAAGTTCAACCTATCTGAATTACAAGCGAATGATCAACGGCAGGATGACATCCTTTTTCAAGCCGATGAGACTCAAGGTGAAAGAAATCACAGGTGACGAGATCAACGCCTATTACACCAAAATCCGAGCTGATGGGCTGAAAGGTACGACGGCGCAACGTCACCATGCCATGCTGCACAGGGCTTTCCAACAGGCCGTTAAGCGGCGCATCATTCCTTCAAACCCCTGTCAGCAAGCGGATCGTCCCAAATCAGTGCCTTTTATCGGGAACTATTACAACGCCGAGGAGCTAAAAGAGCTTCTGAACTGCGTCGAGGGGGACCCGATCCGCCTGGTCATCATGCTGGCGGCCTACTACGGTCTGCGCCGCAGCGAGGTGCTGGGGCTGAAATGGTCCGCGGTGGATTTCACCGCCAAAACGGTCAGCATCCGGCACAAGATTCTGGAGGAGGAAACCAAGAGCGGCATCGTGCTCAAGGGCTACGACGTGATGAAAACAAAATCCTCTTACCGCACCCTTCCGCTGATTCCCCATATTGAAGAGGAACTTCTGGCGGAACAGGCGAGGCAGGAGGAAATGCAGAAGGTCATGCGCGGCGCTTACGACAAAAAATATTCGGAGTACATATGCGTGGACGCCTTGGGCGGCCTGATTACCCCGCAGTATGTCAGCAGTCATTTTCAGGTGATTCTCAAAGAAAACGGACTGCGGAAAATCCGCTTCCATGATTTGCGGCACAGCTGTGCCTCGCTTTTGCTGGCAAACAATATTCCCATGAAGATGATTCAGGATTGGCTGGGGCATTCCGATATGGCGACCACCGCCAACATCTACTCGCACATCGACAGCTCCAGCAAGCTGGCCAGCGCCAACATGATTGAAGAAGTGCTTGGAGTGACCGAAGACGAGGATAATCCGGAGAACGACAAGGACGAAAAACCGGAATAAGTTCTCCGAAGGTTCGAACCCACGCAATGTCGCAGAAGACTTTCCTATCTTGCAGTTTTCTTGCAAAAAAAGCTTAGAAAAGCCGCGAATCCGCTTGCCTCGATTTCTACCAAAGTGGGGGAAGTAATGTGAAAGCAGGCATAAAAATGTCCTAAAAGCCCGGAAAGTTCGGGCTTTTAGGACGATTGTGGCGGAGAGGATGGGATTCGAACCCATGTGACGTTGCCGTCAAACTGATTTCGAGTTATTTGAGGGCAAGTTTCTATGAAACTATCAGGGTAACTTTAAGATACCTTAAAATCCCGCAAACCAGCATGAATCAAGGCTTTTCGAGCGAAAACCATGAGTTTACCACGCTTCGGCATGACCACCGAATTTAACGGTTTTCAGAGCAAAGTGTAGAAAAAGCGTAGAAAAATAGCTTGCGAAATAACCTTAAGATACTTTAAGACCCGATACTTTTATAGTACACAAACCACAGCGAATCCTACCATTGACATTGATTTTTAAGTGAACAGCCTAAATCAGGAAGAGTAAATCTCTGCCTGTAGGATCAATGTGATTGGAGGAATAGCAATGGCAAATGACTATGCTCACCTTCTGGATGAATATCCAGAGGTAATAAGCCAAGATCAGCTTTACAGGATTTGCAGAATAAGCAAACGAAAAGCCACATGGCTTTTAGAGAATGGGTATATCCCCTGTGAGGATACAGGTAAAAAGACCCGAAGGTTCAAAATTCGAATAACAGATGTGATAGAATACCTTATCCGCTTAGAATATTCCCCTGAATCCCTGCTGACACCCCTTGGAATATTCTCAAGCGGAATAAAATATAAGCCAAAGCACAAAATGGTGGAGCCCATAGATTCCGACGAATTTATGAAAATGCTGAAGAAAAGGTGGAGAAGCTCTCCTGATGCCCTTACTGTGGACGATGCTGTGAAACTGACCGGTTACTGCAAAACCACAGTGTCAGAATGGATAGCCAAAAAGAAATTATTCGGGGTGTGGTACTACAACAAATACCTGATACCCAAAGACTACCTGATCGAATACATGGCAACCAAAGCCCACCGCATCACTCAGAAATCCAAAGAGCATTCTGCTCTGATACAAGAGTATCAAAAAATGGAGAAGTATAGTTAAGGAATGTATTAGAAAAAAACTGTTTTCCACATATACTCTTTAAGGTTGAACCTTTATATCTTAAACCAGGAAACAATTACGTTGTTTTATAAGTTATAACTGATAAAACAATCAGAAACGATAAGCTCAAGACGAACGTTCGGACTGCAAGCGCACTTTGAGTCTTGGGCTTAATTCTTTTTAAAGAAAGTCTGTAAACCTTGATGCTTTCAGGTTTTTTTCCATATCAAGTAAAGATTGATACCGGTGTTTTACCCTGCATCAATCATTTGATGTGAGGAACGCAACCAGTGTTCTATATCGCAGATTCCTCCACTTTCGCAAAACGACGATAACCAATATTTACCGCAGGGTTATAGCCTGCATCATGAACCGCTTGTATCCAGTCATTCATTGCAATAAGAAATGTAATGGAACTGACCTCCGATAGTTTTGTTAGATCCGATTTTCTTTCGTCAAAAATAAGCCACAGGCAGATTGTCGTGACACCGTGAACACTTTCATCTTGTGAAAGCCTCTTGTTTTGAATAAGAGATACTGTTGTCAATGATTGGTCGATGACATATATGAGCTTTTGGGGCGTTCCCATTTTAACAAAATACAGACAATCGTCCTTTTTCATATCAGCAATTTCAACATTAAAACCTCGAACCCCTTCTTCGTCAGCGCTACTTTTATGAAGGACGATATGCCCACGTTGCTCCATCATATCAATTAGCGTTTGTTCTTCTTGATTAACAACGCCATATTGCCGTTGTTGTGTCTGAGAATATTTTTTTAATATAACAGGGGCATCGCGATTAAGTTGGACGCTGTCAATTTTATCTTTCAGATAAGCCACATAGTCTTGAGAAAATTTCATCCATCTTCCCCCTATGAGGCAGCACCAATCATCTGTAACGTATTCAACCAGTTCTTTTATAGGTTGTGTTAAGCGCCGTTTTCCATCTTTCCATAAACCAACCTTTACTCTATCAATATCATCAACAACACTGATGCCCTTGCCAGAGATATTCGATAAAAAATGTCCAACGGTTTCCTTGGATATAGAATCTTCCTTACTCGCTTTTTCCACAAATTCTTGTTCACCAATCTTCGTTTTTATCTGCATCGCAAACCCATCGTATTCATCAGTGAATGTAAAGAAAACGGAATTTAGTGAAAACTCATCAATATCTACTGAAACGGAGTTTTCGCGCAAGCTTTGGCATAACAAAGAATCCAATCGCCTGATTTCAGCGGCATCTTTAATTACTTTTGCTCTTGGGAGTTGAATACGAGGCGGCAGTTCCATGGCTGCTTCAATCTCATCTAAAATCAGATATACTTCTTCCGGGATATGTGGAATTGACAACTTAACAGATTGTCCAAACGTTACGGACTTTCCCCAAGTTTCATGGGCATCGGTACTGCCTTTAATTAGTCCGATTGACTCACCGCTCTCATAACTCAATTCATTATTCCGAGTGTATGAAGTAATAGTCTTGCTTCTACGCGATGAAAAATGTTTTGCCTGTTTCATTCTTGATCTTTGAAAAATGCGCTCCGCAAGTTGTAGCCCGAAGTCGTAGTAACAAAATGGTGATAAGTAAAAATGCGCTTTTCCAAGGCTTATTGCGTATTCTCCGCCTTCTGGCACTTGAATAAGAAGAACGGCAAAATAGCTTTTATTGCTGGGTTCTTCGTCGAGGTTTACAAATGACGAGTATAGCCGAATCCACTCAATTTGGGCTTCAATAGGCTCGTCGGAGAAGTAAAAAGAGTGAACATATCCATCAATATCTTCATGATACGTTTCGGTTAGACCAACCTCTTGAAATTTTTGAAGCATCCCGATGCGTAACTCAGGATCAACTTTGAAGATATTATAGTTTGGCATATGTATCCCCCTTTACTTCATCAAATTAAGTTTTACAAGTAATTTGGAAAGGTTCTTCTTTTTTAGTTCGCACTCCCAAATTCGTACTACCGTCCATCCGCGTTGTTCAAATTTCGCAGTTACCTCTCTGTCATGCATAATGTTTCTTTTCCGTTTTGCAGCCCAAAAGTCCTCATTTTCTTTCGGCCGCGTGTTACGACAATCATGTCCGTGCCAAAAACAGCCATCTACGAATACGGCAATTCGACGCTCCATAAACACGAAATCTGGATGACCCTTGACGGTATAGTTTCGTCGCCAACCGGTTATTCCGTACTCATGAAACACCTCGATTAAACGCAACTCTGTGGACTTGTTGCCTTTGGAGCGCACCTTACTCATAACTGCTGAACGAGTCGCTTTATCGTATACGTCTGGCATCCCACATCACCTCGATTCGCCGCCGCAATCCGGCAAAATCAGAGGATAGTGTCCTTTAATAACATCGTGCATTACGATATCAATTTCTCCAACAAGTTCAACATATTCAAGCAACTTGTTCACAAGATTAAGAAATTCTCCCATATCTTCTGCGGTAAAGGCACAATGGGTAAAGTCGTATGAGTTAAACTTCATCCATGCGTTCTTGATAACCTCATATCCAGAGATGTTTATTCTTTGAACATCCAGAGGACAAGGAATTATGATATTGGTTCGGCCGTCCGTCAACGTGATGGTCTCATTATCCTCATCGAATGGCTGGATGCCTTTCGTCCATGAGAGTCTGAAGTCTGGAGGTACCAGCGACTTAACAGCATCATAATCATATCCCGCAAGATTTTGTGGTGTGTAGTCTCGTTTTTCCAACGCAGCTACTTTTCGCCCAAGTTCAGCAATCTGCATAAACGTGTCGGCGTCATTAACTACAGGGATACGTGGGCGCAAATCCGCACGATTAACCGTGAATAGAGCACCCTCGAATTCATCAAGGTAGACTTGCGAGCAAAGAATGGCAAAAGTATAGAATACTACCTCTGTGGCAAGGGCAACCCCATCAATACCCAAGAGCGTTGCAAGTAGTTCACAAAGCCGATCATTGATATTTTCACGTAGAGTGTCGCTCTTCTTACTGACTGGGTACTGATTCAAGTAAATGAAAGAGTTTCCACGACGGCACAGATCATTATCGGGATAATACCAGCAAAAAGAAGCAAAAGGCTTTAAGCTATCTTTCTGATCCTTCGGCGAGTGCGATAATGCAAAGCCAATGGTATTTTCATCAGCATACGCTTTTCCGATCTCCGGACGCCGCCTTGTCCCACCGCCTCCAACTCGACTGAATTTATGTAGCAAGTCTTGCCAAAGGAATGCTTTCATCGACAAGAACGGTCGAAAAGCATAATCTACAATGTTTTGGTCAAGGGTAGCCTCAACCGCTTGCGCACTCCCTAATTCATTCAGTGCATCAGCAAAGGCGCGGGTATCGGCCTCCTGCGGGGGCTTATCCTGAGAACGCAACCACTCCTCGGAAGCCTGCATTCCGTGCTTCATTATTTCTTTGCTACGGCGTTTCAACATAGGCGCCTTCAAGTGTGTAAAGAGGCTGGATGGAGCAAGTTTAATACCGGAGCAATGATTCTTAAACACTGCGTTCAGCTCGGACTCTCCGCTTACAGGCCAATATGATAAATACAGCTCTTCGTCAAACGGCAAGGACGGACGTAGGGCATAATTTGAATTATCTATAGAGTAACCATCAAACATTTTTAGGGACACATTGGCGTCTTGCTCAAGCCATGCTGTTTTCTCAGTCTTTGCGAACCGCGAGATATCGAAGTATTTAAACTCGTTCATTGCCGAAGTTTCTCCGAATTTTCTTGTTGCAATGAGTACCGCTCGACCTTGCTGCGTCCTAAACATACTGTCAGAACGGATGCCAGCCCTTGCGTCTGCATCGACCGACACTATCCAGGCGGACGAGAAATGTTCGACAATATACTTCCGAGCGTATTTATAAGACTCGGCTTCAAGGAATGTCGCTGGAACGATATATGCTAAGACTGAGTGATTATTCGAATGCTCCAGCATTTCACATCCCCAACGTAAAAACTGAAGATGAGGATTGTTAACCTGCTTTTGCGTATTTTGTCTTGCGTGTCGATTCTCGGCAGGAGGACGAAAATCATCCATTAGCCCCAATATCTTTGAAAAATCCGAACCTATATTTGTCTTTGACGAATCCGAGGAAGGGGGATTCCCTATGACAAGAGTAATTGGTCGAGAGGACAGTTCCCGTGCGCGATTAAGCTCAAATCCCTCAACCGTATCCGTATTGGCTGGTTCTCTCCCAAATACGCAGTCGCTGAGAGTGTTCGCCAGTATCAATTCGTATCTTGAACGATAATCTCTGATTTCTTGATTCAGCACTGCCATTCGATAGTTTGCAAGCATATAGGGAGCGGGAAGGATCTCAATTCCGCAAAGAGAAAACGCACCACACCGCACATCGTTTTGACGTATTCTTTCTAAAAATGAACCTGTCCCACAGCAGGGGTCGATCAGCATATTACCATCGTCAAAGATACTCACACCATCAAAATTATCACGAGCAATAATCTCTGTCAAACGAACAATACAATCGGCCAGTTCACTCGGCGTATAATATGCGCCGTAGTCAAAGCGTGAGCGCGGATCGAACTTTGAAAGAAATAGTTCAAACAGCTTGTGGTAATCGGGACTACGCCGTTGCTGCTCGGTCATATGTACAAACGACAAAAACCGAATGCATTCATCTGTCCAATTCAGGATGAAGCTGTCATTGTCACCGTGGTTGTTGAGATAATGAATTATTGTAAGGAACGGACGCAACGCCTGACCATCCACGACATCCCGCGCCAGATAATCCTTTATCTTACGTTCCTTTTCAGTCGGAGAATCGTTGTCTGTACATTCAATGCGATGGGCGTACAACAACGCGAACATAATCACTTGTGCGGAAAAGTCAGCAAATACCTTGTCTCGCCTCATGTTTTCATCATTATGGTTATAGACCAAAACGCGTAACTCATCCAAAAGTGATATAGCATTCCTTTCGGTCTCATCCATCGCTTCATCTATCGGGATGCTCGAATAGCGCAGGATTTCGTCCGACAGATACTTTGTTCGCAAAGCAACTAACTCAACGAGCTTTCCTTCGTCGCAATACTGTGGGGACGGATCGGCAAAGAACCTGCGCATCATAACCTCAAACTGAGGATTTAGAGTTAGGCGCGACCAGTCCGGGCGATTCATGTGGGATTTGTCTATTAGAGATATAATTTGGGGATGCACACCCTCGTCAAAGGAGTAGATGAAATCAATTCCATCGGTAATTATCAATTTATGCCCCAACGACAAATAACGATTGAACTGCTCCTCGTGCACTGTGATATCAAAGGCTCCCGCGGAGAGCCCCTTTGCCTCAATGTAACCATAAACGCCGAGAGTTGCTCTGTCATGGATAAGCCAGTCGGGACGCCCCATCCGAGCCTGATTACGTGGTTCAAGAATGACCACGATATCCGAGCTACCGTTTAGCTCCATTGCCAATTCCTTGAATAGCGTATCTAATGAAGGTCGAAAAGAGAGTTCGGCTGTGTGTTGGTGAGCGGCGAGAGAATCGTTGTAATCACGCTGCAAGCTCTTTAAGTAACGCTTTATAATTGCCTGATATGACACATCTCTCACCTCTTTCCTTTATAATAGGTTATGATACTCTCTCCGATAGCTTTAGCCAATTTAGGTGGAACTGCATTTCCAATTTGGCGAGCAATTTCAATTTTCGATCCTTTGAAAACAAAGTCCAAAGGAAATGTCTGCAGCAATGCGCCTTCGCACAACGAGATGCTCCTCGGTTGATCCGGATGGCCAAATAGGCCTCGGGTAAAGCTGTCAAAACGAGCGGTTATGGTCGGCGCTACTTCGTCCCAAGACATGCGTCCGTATACGTTACGATGCCCAATAATAGCGCTGTCCACTTTATGACAATCAGCTAACAACTCTTTAGGCAGATGATCCCGCCCTTGCCCTTGCTGCAACGCCTGTATGCGTTGCAGATTTTTTTCTGACAACCGATCACGTCGATGCAATGGAAAGTCAGGATGTGCTTTACCGTCTTCAGGAGGAGGGGGAAGGAAAGATATTGTATCACGAACGGTATGTTTTTCGCCCGTTGGTTTGGGGAATATATACGTCGAACCAATATCATGCCGTTCGCCTACCAAGACAAGTCTCTTCCTCCGTTGTGGAACACCATAATCCTCTGCGTCGACGGGTTGTTTATGAACATGATAGCCAATAGACTCCATTTTCTCAATCAGCTCTGCCAGGATGGTTTTTCCTCGTTTACCTTGAATACCCGATACATTCTCCATAACAAAAAACATCGGACGAACCTCTTCGATAAGTCTTCCGTATAGGAGAACTAGCTCGTTTCGAACGTCTGTATCCTTACCGATACGTTGGACAGAAAACCCCTGGCAAGGGGGTCCTCCGGCAAGCAAGAACAACTCGCCTTGCTTTAACCCGATCATATCAAGCAGCCGTCCTCCAAGCATATTTCTAATGTCCTCGCAGAGAGCGGGATGTGCGAAATATTTAGGATTGCTTTGAATCGATTCGATACACCTTTTGTCTATGTCAAAGCTCAACAGGATTTCAAATCCCGCCTCACTCAATCCCAACGATAAACCGCCTGCTCCCGAGAAACTATCGACGCAAGTGAAACGCATATTAACCTCGCCTCCTTGTGTTCTTGATGCCTGCAATTACGCTGGAGTATGAATTGCTTACCGGCAGATCGATAGTTTCCATACCGGTTTGCAGTTGAGCAGTTGTCGGCTCTGTTGACAGGTACTCTATTAGCACGTTTACCGCGACCCCACATGAAAGCAAAGGTGGCACAGCTTCTCCTATTTGACGATAAATATCATCGGACTTACCTTCAAATTGAAAACCATCAGGGAAACTCTGTAATCTTGCCGCTTCTCTCGCCGTTAACCCTCTATCTTGAACAGGGTGTGTGTAGCGCCCGCTTGCCGGATTGCGTGCGTAGTGTGTGATGGTGATCGCAGGTTTATCCCAACTGAGTCGCCCATACACATCATAAAAACCATTAACTTTCGCCAAGCATGCAGGTCCCTCACCTTGTGGTAGACTTCCACCATCGTGAGGTACTTTTTTAATAACCTCGATAGTGCTATGCTTATGAGCTACAGCCTTATGAAGTGGGTCGTTCGGGTCAACTTCTCCCGCCTCAAGTGGACTCAACCCTCCAATAGCATCGCGAACAGTCTTATATTCATCTGAAGTAAAATAACCCTCCGGAAGCAGAAAGTCTTTTTTCATACCAATTATAATAGAGCGGAATCTCTCCTGAGGCACACCAAACTCGGCAGAGTTATAGATGTTCTGCTTGACCGTATACCCCGCCTCGCGAAACGTCTCGCGCGCTTTACTGAAGTATCTCCAGTATCTATTGGATAAAAACTCCGGTACGTTCTCCATAACAAATATGTCAGGGTTGACTTCGGTAACAATACGGGAGAAAGCAATCACCAAACTGTTGCGATCATCATCCTCATTGTCCCAGTGTTTTTTTCTATGCGATGAAAAGCCCTGACACGGAGCACACCCGATCAAAATCGTGGGCTTAGTGCTGTCAAAACCAACTCTATTTAAAAACTGGCGAATGTTTGCGGGAGTATTCGCAATTTTAAGAATATCTTCACAAACAGTCGGTGTTCCAAAATTTCTACTATAGGTTGCGGCTGATATTGGATTGATGTCACACCCGGCTAAAAAATTAAACATAGGCACGACCTGATTTATCGCAGCAAAGCCCAACGACGTTCCTCCCGCACCGCTAAAAAAATCGAGTATCTGTATAGGGTTGGAATGTGAAGAACCTACATCGAGTGGTGAGAATTTAGGCAACGCTTTAACCGCTTCCGTAAATAACAATGCCTTATAACTTCGGAAGTCACTTTTTGTGGTGGCGCTTAGATTTTTCATTTGAAGTAGTTTTGTAAACGCGGCCATATCATCACCTCCAATCAATGATTATTTTCAAGCAAAACTTTCGATATTCTGCTAGTGTCATCTTGTTTCCTCATTTTCGTGCGACAACTCCATGATGTCATGTAATTCGCAATCGAGAGCTTTGCATATTTTAACGAGAACATCGGTCGTGATGTTCTCGCCTTTACCTAACTTGGCGATGGATGCGGTGCTGATACCGGTCGCCTTCTTTAGGTCCTGTTTATT
This sequence comes from Caproicibacter sp., assembly GCF_046707225.1. Taxonomy (NCBI): domain Bacteria; kingdom Bacillati; phylum Bacillota; class Clostridia; order Eubacteriales; family Acutalibacteraceae; genus Caproicibacter; species Caproicibacter sp. The sequence continues at coordinate 35,520 of NZ_JBJKOP010000040.1, forward strand.
CATCTTTTTATCGAGCATTAAATGCCAAAGCTTGTTATAACTGACAATCACCTTTTAGCCTCCTTGCTCTTTCTATATAGTTTTTATAATCATATCATTTTTATTTGGAATAATCAATGATATTTTTGCGTTCGCAAATACTATTTAAACCCAACATACAGTGGACACCAAAATCCACACAATATTTCACTATGATTTTTCATATTACTTGATTGCCTAAAACAAGCATATCCACCGCCTACTGTAAAAATATCTTTACCATAATATTGAAGACGGCTATGAAATCTACGCAATGCAGGACGCACGAAATCTTCCATGAAAAATCTCAAAAGTAAACATGGAGATTTGATATAAATTTATAATCGGGAACAGTATAGTTTACAACTTGAATAACATTCAATTTTGAAGCGGCTGTGTTCTTCGCAACTGAAAAACACAGCCGTTTTTTTGCGCTCAAAATCAAAATGAAAGGACTGATACTCTATGAAAAACGAACTGCAAACCTTGCGGTTATTCAGCCCCCTCTTTCCTCACATCGACCGAAAAAACGAATGGGGCAATCTTGACGATTGTCGAGAGGATTTAACTGCCGGTGAGGTTTTGGAATACGAGGACAAAATTGTCGCGCTCATTCAGAAAGAAAAGCTCACCAGCGAGGGTGAGCGTGGCCTCGCCGTTTACCTTGATGACGATCTCAGCCGAAAAGTATACCGCATCAACCCTTCCGTAGAGGAATGGAATGGCAAGCTGTGGGGTGTGACCGAGGTGCAAACTCATGGTACGCTTTCCCCCTCTGAGCTTGCGGAGCTGACAGAATGGCTCTCCGGACAACTGAGTGACGGTTGGGGCGAGGGGTTGGAGCAAAGAGAAATCAAGCTGGAGGACGGCGAGCTGTATGTCAGCTTTTGGGATAGTAGTGACCGTTTTTTTATCAAGTCGGAGGATGAATTGAAAAGCAGCCAGACCTTCGGCTTTGGCATGTCGTTGTGAAAAGCTGCGATTTTGCAGCAAGGGAGGTGATGGAATATCAATAGCTTTATCAGCTGGGTGGGCGGCAAGAAAGCCCTCCGCAATATCATTTACCGACTCTTCCCCAAGGACTTCGGCAGATACATCGAAGTCTTTGGCGGCGGGGGCTGGGTGTTGTTCGGCAGGCCGCCAGACTGCAAAGGAATGGAGGTCTACAACGATTTTAACGGCAACCTGACCAACCTGTTCTACTGCGTAAAAAACAGAACACTGGCCTTCCTCAAGGTGCTGGGCTTTCTGCCCCTCAACTCCCGGCGTGAATTCGGTGTCCTGCGCCGCTTCTTTGAAAAGGATGAATTCGATACCGAATACCTGAAAGAAGAACTGGAGCTGGCGCAGCAAAACCTCCCGCCGCCTGAGTTTGAGGAACTGAGGGCGATTATGCTGGAGCAGGCCGAGCCAAGCGATGTCTGGCGGGCAGCGGCCTTTTTCAAGCTCATCCGCTACAGCTACGGCAGCGGATGTACCTCTTACGGCTGCCAGCCCTTTGACATCCGAAAGGTGTTCGCTGTGATATGGGAGGCATCAAGGCGTCTTGCCAATACAGTAGTAGAGAATAAGGACTTTGAGGCATTAATCCGGCAGTACGACCGGGACGATGCCTTTTTTTATTGCGATCCGCCCTATTACATGACCGAGGGTCACTATGCGGTGGAGTTTCTCAAAACCGACCATCAGCGGCTCCGGGATGCGCTGGCAGGCAGCAGGAGCAAATGGATGGTCAGCTACAACGACTGCGAATTCATCCGGGAGCTGTATCAGGATTACACCATCACCCCGGTTACCCGCCTGAGCAATCTGGCGCAGCGATACGAGGGCGGCTGCGAGTACCCGGAGGTGATCATTACCAACTACGATCCCAAGGAACGGGAAAAGGATATGTTCCAGCTGAATCTGTTTGATTATGGAATCTGTATGAACGAGAAAAATTCCACGGAATACAGGATCAACCAAGAAAATTAAAGGAGGCTTATGCTATGGAAATCATTGAAACCAAGGGCAGGATTGCCGAGGACGGCAGCATCACCCTGCCGCCTGATGTTTTGGAAACCATGTGCGTCACTGCCGGTGATACCGTACATCTGGCGTATCTGTCCCACCATCCGGTAAAGCAGATCAACAGTTACGGTGAGATCTTTCTTACTAAGGACGGCATCGACAACGTGAGCAAGCTGGTGGAAGCGCCGGAATCCGCAGAGCTGTCGGTACCTCATGCGCTTTTGGAGGCGGCAGGCATTCCGCTGGATGATGATCTGGATATCCGCTGCGAGGACGGCGCTATCATCATTGGCAGCGCCGATCTCGTCAGGCAGTTGCCGACTCAGCTCATGGAGCTGTTCGACAGCCTTGGCGTGAGCCATGACACCATCCGCCGTGTGCTGGAGGGTGGTGCGAAAAATGAAGAATAAGCCTCTCTACAAGCTGATGGACAGCAAAGGCCGTGTGCTGATCCCCAAGGAGCTGCGCACCGCCAGCGGCATGGATTACGGCGACATTGTGCGGCTTGAACTCGCCAATGGTCGAGTCAGCGTGCAAAAAGTGGATATCATCGAAATCGGCGACCAGTCCCCGGAGGCGGTGGAGGCCTATGTCCGTGCAGCATTCAAGACCATGCCTGACGATACCCGGCTTTCCCTCATTTCCGATCTGACAGTCCTTCTCCAGCAGAAAAAGGAGGGCTGAGAATGGAAAGAAAATTGACCTATACAGCAGCAGACTGTTCGGCAACCGGCTTGGGCTACAGTATTCAGGGGAAAGTTGTCGTAATCAATCACGATAACCCTGAACGGCAACTGTATTTCTGCCTCTGCGGAAACGGAGCCGGTGCCAACCCAAGCGGCTCCGCTGCCTTTTTGGTATCGCTTCGCACCGGAGAATTTGCCCTGAAAAACCGCAGCGAGGTCATCGGCATATTAAAGCCGGAGCTTCTGCCAGACAGCGCCAAGCTGCAGCTTTCCCAAATCAGACCGGTGGGAGCGCTGGATTTGAAGAATCACGAGTTGAAATATAGCGGCTACAGCTTTCTCGCCGATGGCCGATATGCCTCCGGTGTGTGGCTTTGCACCGAGCAGGAAGCGCTGGAATATGTGGAAATGCAGAAGTCCTACCAGCACCGCATCATGCTCTGCGACCGGGATGACTTCTGTGTGCTGGAAATGGAAAACGGCAGACTCCTGCATCCCTCTCAAGAGGAAATGGAAGCCTTCCGCAATCCGCAGAACGGAGGCCTGACTATGACGTAAAGGAGGCAAGCTCATGCGAAATATCCGGATGGAAAAAGATATCATACTGTACTACGGCAACCCCGCCGGGTATATCAGCGGCGGCAAGGCAGTGGTCGATCCCCTATTTGAGTCGGAGGAACTGAACGCCTTTCTCAGCCGCCAAAAGGACATCGGCGAGGTGAAATGGACGGGCGGTGTGTATGACCGCCTTGTAAACGGTCAGCGGGATACCCAAGAACTCACTCTGCTGAAAAACTGCCGTGTGTGGCAGTTAAAGCCCGAATCGGATCTCCGGATGCGCTTCATTAGCCTTTCGGATTTCTGCAAATCATTTGGGGAACCCAAAATGTCCGATTACCAGACCGTCTATGACGGAGAGGTGGAAACCAACGATCTGGAAGCCCTGTATACAAAATTCAACACCGCCCATCCTCCCGGCTATGCAGGGCATTCCCTGTCCATGTCGGATGTGCTGGAGCTGTACGATGAAAACGGTAGCAGCTTTTATTACTGCGACCGTTTCGGATTTCAGGAAATCGGCTTCACCCCACCGGAACAGACACAAACCATGCAGCTCTAAAGGGGCTGTTTTTTATTGCCAAAATGCGAAAGGAGAAAGAAATTATGCCTGATGTAGAAGTAAAAATCAATTCCATGTACCCGCCCGGAGCCAGCGGCGGCATTCGTGCCTACGCTTCGGCAACGGTGGACGGCTGCCTTGGCATCCGGGGCATCAAGGTAGTGGAGGGAGGCCGTGACGGTCTCTTTGTTTCCATGCCAAGCCGTAAGACAGAAAACGGCTACAAGGAAATCTGCTTCCCCGTAACCAAGGAGTTCCGCGAACAGCTCCATAAGGCGGTGCTGGACAGCTACCAGCAGGCCGTAGCCATGAACCAAGCTCCGGCGCAGCCGCAGGAAGCAGCCTCGGAGCAGTCCCAGCCGCCCATGCAGATGGGCGGTATGTAACTCAACCACAATAAAAAATTTGGAGGTAAAACACCATGAAAAGAATCATGAACAAGGTAACCCATAAGGCCAATCTGTTGGCAATTAAGGCAAAAATGGCACTTACCAACAATCACGCCGAGGGCTTCGTGGATACGGCCATCAAGATTTTGATGGCCGTGGTGATCGGAGCATTGGTGCTGGCTGGTCTGTATATGCTTTTTGATAAAACCGTGCTGCCAACCCTCGTTCAACGCATTAAGGATATGTTCAATTATGCCGGATAAACTGGCCGTCTTGCAGGCGGTCTTTTTTGTTGCCCTGCTGTGTGCGGCATCGATAACGGACTTGACAAAACGCATTGTTCCAAACTGGATCTGTGCTGCTATCGTAGCCTTGTCCACATCGGGCTTTGCACCGGAAAAGCTGCTGGGCGTTTTCATCGCCCTGCCGTTTCTGCTGGCCGCCGTGTTTTTCGGCGGCATGGGCGGCGGCGATATCAAGCTGATGGCTGCCTGCGGTTTGGTGCTGGGGCTATCGAAAGGACTGCTTGCGGCAATGGCCGGACTCAATCTGCTGCTCATTTATGCAGCCATATACCGGATTGTTTACAAGGTGCAAAGGCGGGAGGCGAAAAAAGCCTTCCCCCTTGCGCCTTTTTTATCGGCGGGCTGTCTGCTCGCCTATTTTATTTAAAGGAGGAATTAAGACATGAGCTTTTTCAAAAATAGAACGGTCATCGGCGTGGTCTGCATTGTGCTGTCGCTTCTGATATGCTTTGCGATCACGCCGCTGTTCAACCAAAGCATCAGCCAGAAAGCCCAGATTGTGCGGGTTATGAAGCCCATCAAAATCGGGGAGGCCATCACCAAGGACATGGTACAGGCCGTGGAGGTGGGCGGCTACAATCTGCCGGAGGACGTGGTCAGGCAGACGGACAACGTCATCGGTAAATTCGCCTCCGCCGACTTAGCGCCGGGAGATTATATCATCGCCTCCAAAATTGCCGATACCCCGGCTGCGGAGAACGCCTATCTCTACAGCCTGACCGGAGAAAAACAGGCCATCTCCGTATCGGTCAAGAGCTTCGCTGCAGGGCTGTCCGGTAAGCTGATCTCCGGGGATATCGTGTCTATCGTTGCCCCGGATTACAAAAAGCAGGGCGTGACGGTGATCCCGCCGGAGCTGCAGTATGTGGAGGTCATCGCCGTCACCGCAGACAGCGGCTACGATGCCAACCAGCAGAATGGGAAATCCAATCCGTCTTCGGAGCAGGCAGATGCGGATGAAAAAGAGCTGCCTGCTACCGTCACTTTGCTGGTCACGCCGGAACAGAGCAAAATCCTTGCCGAGTTGGAAACGGATGGCACCCTTCATGTGTCCCTCGTTTACCGTGGCAGCAAGGAAAATGCGGCAAAGTTTACAAAGGTGCAGGACTCGGTGCTTTCCGAGATGTATCCGGACAAAACGGAATCTCAGGAAAGCGAGGATGCCAGTCAGCCGGAAACGCCTGCGGAACCACCGGTGGAAAGCGGGGCTGAGTAAATGCTGAACTTCAAAAAAGGCGGCCTGTTCAGCCACAAGAACAATTCTGAGTTACAGGAAACAGAACCGGATAAAGGCGCACAGGTACTGGCGGTTTGGGGCAGCTCCGGCTGTGGCAAAACCACCGTGGCGGTGAAGTTGGCGAAATATCTGGCAGACAGAAAAAAGAACGTGGTGCTGCTTTTATGCGACTGCACCACGCCCATGCTACCCTGCATCTGTCCGCCCGGAGATTTAGATGGCGGTCATTCGCTGGGAAGTATTCTGGCCGCCAATTCCATCACCGAATCGCTGGTGAAAAACAACTGCAACACCCATAAGCACATGAGCCATCTGGCGGTCATCGGCCTGCAAAAAGGAGAAAACGAAAACTGCTATCCGCCGGTGAACGAGAAGCTGCTGCGGGAGCTGCTCGAAGTGCTGCGTGATATGGAAAGCCACGTTATCATCGACTGCGGCAGCTCCATCTATTTTGACGAGTTGTCCACCATTGCCATTCTGGAGGCCGATGCGGTGCTGCGGCTCATTAACTGTGATTTGAAATCGGTGAGCTACCTGTCCAGCCAGCAGGAATATCTGCGGATGGCAGGCTTTGACTTTAACAAGCTGTACAAGGCGGTCAGCAATGTGAAGTCCAACGAAGCCAGCCAGAACATGGAGCAGGTGCTGGGCAGCGCTGTGTTTACCCTCCCGCATTCCCCGGAGTTGGAGGCGCAGGTGCTGGCCGGGAACCTGTTTGCGGATTTATCCCTGAAAGACAGCCGGGGCTTCCGAAAAGAGATACAGAAAATCTCGGAGGAGGTGTTCGGCGTATGAGTAGGCATAATCTGTTTTTTACCCCGGAGCAGGAAACCGGAGATTTTCACAGTGTGCTGCAGCAGGTGCAGGAATATATCGCCGGTCAGCACAGTGAGCTGCTGTCGGGCGGAAATGCCACCGAAGCCAAGGCCAATATCAAGCGGTACATCGCCAAGTTTGTGCAGGACAGCCGTGTGGCGGTCAAAGGCATGACATCGCAGCAGTTGGTGGATGCGCTTTACACAGAAATGGCCGAGTATTCCTTTCTCACCAAGTACATCTTTAGCGATGGCATCGAAGAAATCGACATCAACAGCTGGCGGGATATTGAAATCCAGTATGCCGGTGGACGCTGCGAAAAGCTCACGGAACACTTTGACAGCCCCGAACACTGCATTAATGTGCTGCGCCGGATGCTTCATGTGTCCGGCACGATTCTGGATGATCAGTCCCCGCTGGTGGTCGGCACCCTTGCGGAAAACATCCGGATTGCCGTCATGAAAAGCCCCATTGTGGATGCCAATATCGGCGCTGCCGCCTCCATCCGTATCGTAAATCCCAACCATATGGAAAAGAAAGATTTCATAGACGGCGGCACGGCTACCGCTGAAATGCTGGACTTTCTCTCGGAATGCATCCGCTATGGCATTTCGGTGTGCATCGCAGGAGCCACCAGCAGCGGCAAGACAACCGTGGCAGGCTGGCTGCTAACCACCATTCCCGATAACAAGCGTATTTTCACCATTGAAAACGGCAGCCGGGAACTGTCCCTCATTCGGGAACAGAACGGCAGAGTCACCAATTCCGTGGTGCATACCCTCACCCGAAACAGCGAGAACGAGCTGTACCGCATTGAGCAGATCGACCTTGTGGATATTTCCCTGCGCTTCAATCCTGACATTATCGTAGTCGGTGAAATGCGTGGTGCGGAAGCCAATGCCGCACAGGAGGTAGCCAGAACCGGTGTGGCGGTAGTCACCACCATTCACTCCAACTCCTGCGAATCCACCTACCGCCGCATGGTTTCCCTGTGCAAGCGAGCCGTGGATATGTCGGATGAAACCCTCATGGGCTATGTGACGGAAGCCTATCCTATTGTCGTATTTTGCAAGCAGCTGGAAAACAAGCAGCGGCGGCTTATGGAAATCATGGAATGCGAAATCCTGCCGGACAACAGCAGGAATTACCGTACCCTGTTCCGGTATGAGATTACTGAAAACCGCTATGAGGACAACCAGTTTTTCATTACCGGACACCATGTAACGGTGAATCCCATCTCCGACAGCCTGTGCAAGAGGCTGCTGGAAAACGGAATGCCGCAGGAACGCATCAATCTTCTGAAGAAAGGAGGGCGGCGAGCCGCCGCTGGCAATTCGCACACTGGAACACCTGATGACACTGGAGGGTTACCGCCTGCGTCCAAATTAAGTGAAGAACGGAGGTGTCATGCATGACAACCATTCAACTTTTGGCCTGTGTCGGAATGATTACAGGCTTTTTTCTTCTACTCGGCCTAAAGCCGATGGAATTCACCGATGGGCTGTTTTCCTTTCTCACCAGAGAAAAGAAGTCCATCAAGGACGAAATCAAGGCGGCACAGCACCGCCAAAAGCCGGGATTCCTGAAGCGGCAAATCCAGATGGCACAGGAGGTGCTGGCCATGACCGGCAGAAGCAACCGCTTCTCTCTGGTTTGCGCCTGCTCCCTGCTACTGTTCGCCATCGGTGCCTCCATCGCCATTGTGCTGGGCAATTTCTTTCTGGCTCCGGTGATGGCGGCAGGCTTTATGATGCTGCCCTTTTGGTATGTGCAGCTCACCGCCAGCCATTTCAAAAAGGACATTGCTGCCGAGCTGGAAACGGCGCTCTCCATCGTAACCACAGCCTACCTGAGAAGTGAGAATATCCTCACGGCTGTGGAGGAAAACCTCCACTATCTGAACCCGCCCGTGCATCAGGTGTTCAAGGATTTTGTCCTTCGGGTGAAACTCATTGATCCGGATGTGCTGGAAGCCATCAAAGTGCTGCGCACCAAAATCGACAACGAGGTGTTTCGGGAATGGTGCGATGCCCTGTGCGACTGCCAGCACGACCGCAGCCTGAAAGTTACCCTTACTCCCATTGTCAGCAAGCTCAGTGATATGCGGATTGTAAACGGCGAGCTGGAATACCTTGTCTTTGAACCCCGCAAGGAATTTATTATCATGGTCATCTTCGTCATCGGCAACATTCCGCTCATGTATCTACTCAACAAAAGCTGGTACGACACGCTGATGCACACGCCGCTGGGTAAGATCATTCTGGCCATCAGCGCCGCCTTGATTTTTGTCTCTACGGCCTGTGTACTTCGGCTTACCAAGCCCATTGAGTACAGGAGGTGATGAGGATGGGATTACTGTTTTTATTCGGAGTCACCTTTGCGGCGGGGCTGTTCTTTCTCCTTTTGGACGTGCTGCGCCTGCCGTACCTCAGCACCGCCAAGGCCATGCTCAATACCACAAGGGCAGAGAAAAAAGTGGCAAGGAGTTTAGAAGCCTATCTCATGACTTGGGCGGTAAAGCTCGCCAAGCTCATCCGCATGGACGAATACCGCAGGCATCGGCTCAAAAATGTGCTGAAAGCCACCGGCATGAACATGGAGCCGGAGGTCTATCAGGCCTATGCGCTGGTGAAATCCGGAGTGATTCTGCTGCTGGCAGTTCCGGCTGGGTTTATCTTTCCCCTGCTGGTGCCGGTGGTGGTATTCCTTGCGGTCATGGTGTATTTTAAGGAAACCAAAAAGGCCGATGAAAAGCTCTCCGCAAAGCGAGCCTCCGTAGAAAAGAAGCTGCCCCGCTTTGTTGCCAACATCGAACAGGAACTCAAAGCCTCCCGTGATGTGCTGGCGATTATAGAGAACTACAAGAAAAACGCCGGGGAAGCCTTTGCCGGTGAGCTAACCATGCTGGCAGCGGATATGCGCTCCTCCAGCTACGAGGCCGCCCTTACCCGATTTGAGGCAAGGCTTAATTCGCCCATGCTGTCCGACGTGGTGCGTGGTCTCATCGGTGTGCTGCGTGGCGATGACAGCACGGTGTATTTTCAGATGCTGACGCATGATTTCAAGCAGTTGGAATTGCAGCGACTCAAGAGCGAGGCACAGAAAATACCGCCGAAAATCCGTGTGTTTTCCTTTCTCATGCTGATGTGCTTCCTCTTTACCTATCTGGCCATTATTGCCTATGAGATCATCAAGTCCCTTGGCGGGATGTTTTAGGGAGGGGTGAGCATGAAGAAAATCTTAAAATCCAAACATGGCGAGGGCTACATTGATGTATGTGTCCTTGTCCTCTGCGCCATGCTGGTGATTGCGCTGGCTGTGCAGGTGCTGCCGGTGTTTATCGCAAAGAACCAGCTGGATACCTATGCCACCGAGCTGTGCCGGGAAGCAGAAATCAGCGGCAGGGTGGGCAGCGAAACCAGCCGCCGTGCTGCGGTTCTCACTGAGCAGACCGGGTTGAGTCCTCGAATTTCATGGTCAAAGACCGGGAATATCCAGCTGAATCAGGAAATCACCGTGACCTTGACTTTAGAGAAGAACATCGGGCTATTCGGCGGGTTTGGCTCGTTCCCAATCACCCTGCGCTCGGAGGCCTCCGGCAAAAGCGAGGTGTACCACAAATGAACAAGCTAAGATACATTCTCAAGGATAAAGCCGGGAACGGCTTCCCCTTGGTGGTAGCCATTACGCTGGCGCTTGTGATTATCCTGTGCGGCGTGATGGAGTTTTTTCGGCTGAATATCATTGCCGCCGGTGTAAAAGAAGCCTTGGAGGATGCCATTATTGTAACAGTCAACGACAACTATGCCGATGTGTATCACGGTGTCCGGGAGGGCTACAGCGGCGGCTACCAGCCGAACGGCTCCTCCTTTTCCTACAGCGTAAAGACCGGTGATATTTACGGTTACATGGACGGTGTCCTCGGCACAAAAAATGTAGGCGGTTACCATGTAAAATATACCGGAGATGCTTTGGAGTACAAACTCTCCGGCTTGGATGTTACCATCCGAAATGCGCCGCTGGCTCCTTCCTCCACTAAAAACGCACAGCGTTTTGAAGCGGATGCGGTAATCTGGCTGGAGGTACCGGTCTATTTCGGCGGCAAGGAGTTGGCTCCCATGAAGATCAAGCTCAAAGTTCAGGCGGGATACACCGAGGTGTTTTAACTGTTCGGGTAATTGTCTGGACTTCCGAAAAAAATTGTAGTATGGTGAGAAATACAAAAGGTAACATTTTACACTTCTTCAAAGGAGGTTTTCTATATGGGTAATAAAACGAAACGGAGGCTTGCCATTGCGGGAGCTGCGGTCATCGGCCTTGCGCTGGTGATTGCCATCGGGATGCGGTTTGCCAAGGAACCCGTAAGGCCGGATACTTCTTCACAGGAGCCGGTTAGTTCTTCGAATGTGGCTCCTGATATACAGAATAGCACAGAGAAAAAAGAGGTGGTGGTTTCCCCGCAGCCCACACCGGAGCCGGAAAGCTCGGAAACGCTGTCTCCGCAAACCGATCTGCCGGAGCAGAAGCTCCAGCCCGATCCGGTAAAGCCGGAAGCTCCTGCAAAGCCTGAGCTGCCAAAGGATGCGGATACCACGAACCCGTCCAAGCCGCCGGAATACAAGCCGGAGGATACAGAAAAGAAATCGGCTGCTGAAAGCAAGCCGCAAAACGGCGGTGGCCTGCCGGGATTTGATAATGTGCCGGACGGCGGTGCCAATCAGGGCGAATATGTAGATGGTGATGGTGATATCAATAAGCAGGTTGGGGAAATGGACTGACAAAAAATATATTAACAGCAAGGAAACACGGTTTAACGCCGTGTTTTTTGTTGCAGAAAGGAGAGTTTATGAAGCGATTTATGGGAGTGCTGCTCTCAATGGCGATCCTGTTCGCTGCTGTTTTTCCTATGAATGCTTATGCGGATACAGGCGGCAGCGGCAATGTGGACGGCGGTGGCGGCGGCATGGGTGACGGTACCAGCACCAACTCGTGGACTCCCGGAAATGAGGGTGTGCGGGTAACGGTGGTTCGGGCAAGTGACCATGCAGTGGTTACGACTCCTTTTGATTTTACCAATAAGACACCTTCTTCTGGCATCTATCATTTTGGAAAAGTCAGTAAGCTGCAATATAACGGGGGCATGAGCCTGTCACCAACAAAAGGTGGATATACCTTTAAAAATCCGGGACAGACAATGCCGAAGATCATCAGCACCAATGGCAGCAACAATATCGAAGCCATCAAGAGTTATTTCTGTTCGGAATATGTGGTAAAGCGTATCGCAGAGATCACCGGAATGAGCTACGATGTGCTGATTGGCGGCGAGTATAAAATATTACTGGAACCCATCGCCTATTATAAATTCGAGGGTGTGATGATTGCCACCACAGCCACAGAAGCCGCCATGTATGACGAACAGGTCGGCGGCCTCCTGCGCAGGAGGATGGTATCACTATCCCATAAAAATCTGCCGCTGGCCATGTTCTTGGAGGTGGCGGATCTCGGCTATCCGGCATGGTCAGGCAGCCAAAGCAAGGCCGCTTCCAATGCGGATATTAAAGCAGCTCTTGGTCTTGGCGTCGTGCGATTTAAGGATGCGCCTGCCGAGCCGCCCAATGTTTCGGCATATAACTACGAATACCGGGTGAACACCGAGGTCACCACAGCGATTACAGTCAGCGGCGGTCAGAGTGATCCGGATCATCCGGTGTCCGCTACCTTTTATGTGAACGGCAGAAGCTACCGGGTCAGCAACATCTACTATCCGGACGGTGACAGTCAATTGGCGTGGATACGCTGGACAACGCCGAATACTCCACAGCAGATGACGATAACCGTTTCTGTGTCCGGAGGCGGCAGCTTCAGCAAGGCGACAATTAACGTAAATATCGTTGACCTTGATAAGAATCCGCCGCCCAATCCTGTGGCAGATGACCGCAACGACAGCTTTAGAAAATCCACTGTTCCCAATAATCCGCAGCAGACCTCCACGAGCTGGACGGTATGGCGGCCTTGGTGGCAAGAGCATTGGGTATGGCACAGCGACTGGAACTGGTACAGCGATGGTGACGGAGGCGGTCATTGGGAGGATGACGGCGAATGGGTCGATGAGGGCTGGTGGGAGTTTGACCTCGACCGATATCAGGCCAGCCTGTCGGCAAGCATGGCAATCAAGCCCGATGACAAAAATCCAACCGCCAGCGGCAAGACGATGAAATCCGGCTATGGGATCAATGAAACGGTTTCTGCCAGAGTCAGCACGAATCAGCCCTCGGCGGTAACCGGAGCGCAGACTGCGGTGACCTATTTCCCGGAATTCGGGTATCAAACCTACTGGCGGCTGCTGGAGCGTATGAGTTCAGGCTACAGCGCCCGGTTTGAATTTCAGAAAAACTCCTACAGCACCTATAACCGCAGGACGCATTTTTCACCCATCTGGTTCCCGGATGGAAGCTATACCCCGTACACATGGCTGATTGATTGCTGGTCACCCGCCGGGATGCTCTCCATAAATCTCACGGACAGCGTTACCATCCGGGATAATTTATGGACGGACTGGCACATTGCGCCGCAGAAACCCCATTAAGAACAGAGAAACAGCAAGACCGCAGCCAATCGAAAGCTGCGGTCTTGCTGTTTTCAACCCTATGATGAAAGGTGGAAAATCAATGAAATCGAAACGAATTGCAATGCTCCTGTGCGTTGCCCTGATGCTGTGCCTGATGTTCAGTACAACAGCCTATGCAGCGGGAACCGGTGATGTAGCCGGAGCCATTGAGGGAACGTGGACAACGGCCTCCCAACAGATTAAAACCGTGGTCAACAAGGTGGTGTTCCCCGCCATCGACCTGATTCTGGCCGTGTTTTTCTTTGCTAAGTTAGGCACATGTTATTTTGAATATCGCAAACATGGCCAGATGGAATGGGCGGCTCCGGCAATCCTGTTTGCCTGCTTAGTGTTCACACTGACCGCTCCCTTATACATCTGGCAGGTGCTGGGGATGTAGCGGAGGGTTATTCCTCCGGCTTATCCGTCAGGCACAGCGGGGTCTCATCTGCATCCATATATGTTTCCTCGCACTCCTGCTGGGCGGTGCGCATGATACAAGCAGCCTGAGAAATGAGCTTCTCGGCATCGGTTGCTGTGTTGAACATTTTATAGTAGAGCTTTTTGTAATCTGCCACACAAATACCTCCTTTGAAATTATTTCGGCGGCCTCCGTTGTGTGGTATTAAAGCTCTGAAAGGACTAATTGTCAAGTCATAAATCAGGAAAAAAAGCTGGCCGGTGTGGGAGGAAGCGGCAGTTATGAAAGAGGTGAAATTCAAATGTTTATCTGGGATTTTGTTGCCGACACTGTCCTCGGTCAGATTGTAGATTGGATCTATGGTCAGATCGTGGGCTTCCTCGGCGACTTTTTTATGCAGATGGGAAACATGGGCGCTGACCTGTTCGAAATGAGCTGGGTGCAGTCCATCGTGCTGTTCTTTTCCTATCTGGCGTGGGCGCTCTACGGTGTCGGCCTTGTGGTGGCTGCCTTTGAATGCGGGATTGAATCTCAGTCCGGCAGAGGCAGCATCAAGGATACTGCCCTCAACGCTATCAAGGGCTTCATGGCTGTGGGGCTGTTCACTACGGTGCCGGTGGAGCTGTATAAGCTGTCGGTGTCTTTGCAGGGCAGCTTCACTGCCGGGATTACCGGCCTTGGAACCGACTTCGGAACGGTAGCCCAAGGTATTATCGCCTCCCTGCAGGATGCGGGGAATCTGGAGCAGGCCATGACCAGCAATGTGTTCGGCGGCTTGTCTGCTATTACAAGCCCCATCATGATGATCTTTATCTTGATTCTGATGGGCTATGCGGTCATTAAAGTGTTCTTCGCCAACCTCAAACGGGGTGGCATCCTGCTCATTCAGATTGCTGTGGGGAGCCTGTATATGTTCAGTGTTCCCCGTGGATATATTGACGGCTTTGTTTCGTGGTGCAAGCAGGTGATCGGTCTGTGTCTTACGGCATTCCTACAGGCAACGGTGCTGATTGCCGGACTCATGGTGGTAAAAGACCATGCGCTGCTGGGGCTTGGCTTGATGCTGGCAGCCGGTGAAATTCCCCGCATTGCCGGACAGTTCGGACTGGACACCAGCACCAAAGCCAACCTCATGAGTACGGTGTATGCGGCGCAGACGGCGGTAAATATGACCAAAACAGTGGTACAGGCGGTGGCGAAATGAGTGAGAACAAGCTGGTCTATATCGCCTCACCCTACGCCGGGGACATACAACAGAATGTGGAATTTGCAAAGGCGGCCTGCCGCTATGCAATGGAGCAGAATTGTACGCCGATAGCTGTCCATCTTCTGTATCCGCAGTTTTTGGATGACAATGACCCCATCCAGCGGGAATCCGGTCTTCGCATGGGGTATCGTGTGCTGGAGGCCTGCGATGAGCTGTGGCTTTGCGGCAGCCGAATTTCCACCGGCATGGCGATGGAGCTGAAAGAAGCTAAAAAGTTGGGTATCCCTGTTCGGGAGATATCCGCAGAACAAATCCAAGGAGGTTTTACGATGGAAAAGAAATATGGTGTGTGGGCGATGCGCAGTGCCGGTTCGGTGTGCGGAGCCGCTCAAAGCTGGTGCAAACACGGCGGCAAGCCGATGGAGTTTGACACGATGGAGCAGGCTGAAAGCTATGCCAAGCGGTTGAATGAATCCTGTTATTCTCCCAATGTACATTATGCCGCTAAAGAAATGGAACGGTCGCTGAATCAAGGCTCCGGTTTTTCCATGCGGATGTAAGGGAGGTGCCTCATGTATATTTACCCTGATCACTTAAGAGCAAAGGCGACCTTGTGGCTGTGGCAGCTGCGGGATATCGGCATCATCGGTGTGGCGCTGCTCATTTCTGTGCTTGCGGTTTCCCAGATGGGCTTTGTGCCTCCCATTGTTCTGACCGCCGTCTACGCCTTTTTAACCATCCGCTTTGAGGACACAAGCATTCTGGATTTCCTCCGGTATGCCTGTGCCTTTTTTATTACCAAGCAGCAATTCTATGAATGGAGGTATACGTCAAATGAGTAAAAAAGCAAAGCAGGAGGAAAAACAGCGAGCCTCCACCCGGCAGCTCATCGGTACCAAGGAAATCACTGAATACAGCCTGCAGACCTATGGGCATGGGGAGCTTGTGTATTTCATCATCAAGCCCAGCAACATATCGGTGCTTTCCGAGGCCAGCATCAGCACCCGCATCTATGCCTTGATGACGGTTCTCAAGGGAATCGCCGAAATCGAGATTTTGTGCTTAAACAGCCGGGAAAACTTCGAGGACAATAAGCGGTTTCTCCGCAGCCGCATGGAGCAGGAGCAGAATCCCGTGGTACGAAAGCTCCTTGAAAAAGACCTGTCCTTTCTTGATCGGATACAGGTGCAGATGGCCACCGCAAGGGAATTTTTAATCATGATCCGCCTGTGGAATGAAAAAGAAAAAGAGGTGTTCCCATACCTGTCTCGCATTGAGAAGTCCCTGAAAGAACAGGGCTTCTCCGTCAAGCGAGCGGACAAGGAGGATATCAAGCGCATCCTTGCGGTTTATTTTGAGCAGAATGTCACGACCGAAAAATTCGAGGATTTCGATGGCGAGAGATGGGTTATTTGGAACGAATAGAAAAATGGGAAGTCAAGAGGGTGTTCTTGACTTCCCGTTTTTAACTCCCTATCTTGCTTGTTATATAAGCACTACAAAAGTTAAAACCATATTGCGTTTTGATCTTTAAATTGTGGTGTTAGGCTATTTTGATAGGGATTATAGTTATTTATGTTACATCCAAATTCTTTTAAAAAGCATATTTTTTCATCCTGTGTCCACTGGATAAGGGAAATACCGTCAAATTCTTCTATTCTGCCATCCACCATAGTGTTTTTAAAATACCATTCAACTAACGTTTGGTCTTCTTTATGGAAAAATTGCTTTACATTCCACGCAAGTACGCTTCCACGGTTATTCCATTCTGTAAACCAATGTTTGATTAGTTCACTACCTTTATATTTTGGTCCCCAACTTTCAATATAAATTGCATCATATGAAAAAATATCTGCAATCCCTAAATCTTGTTTTTGCAGCCACATATCAAACCAAAGTCTGATAGTTTTTTCTCTACTTTGTATAGGAATCATTTTTCAGCCTCCTCGTATCTGTCGTGTACAGTAATTATATCTCACTTCTCTATCAAAGTGAACCATTTTACTTGGAGCCGTCACAAACGTGGCGGCTTTTCCTATATCCAAAATCAAAATACAGAAAGGAAGAAACGCCAATGGCAAGAAAAAGAAAGCCCCAATCACCGCCACAGGAGGATGCCAGAATCCAAGAATTTCTGGATATGGTTGCCCCCTCGGTGGTCAAATTCAACACCGACCACTTCATCTGCGGGAACACTTACCGTTGCGTTTGGGCGCTGCGGGAGTACCCCACCGCCACTGAGGAACAGGCCATTCTCCGCCACTTGGGAGAAAAGGATGGCGTGACCCTGCGTATCTATACCCGCCATGTCACGCCGGTGGAGGAAAAGAAAATCATCAGCAACGCCGCCAATAAAAACCGCCTGAGTAAATCCAACACCAACGATCTGCAGCAGACCGTCATGGCTGAAAGCAATCTGCAGGATGTAGCCACCATCGTGGCGCAGGCGCATCGGAATCGGGAACCCTTCATCCACTCGGCTGTGTACATCGAGCTGTCCGCACATGATCTGGATCAACTAAAGCTGTTGCAGACAGAAGTCATGACCGAGCTGATCCGCTCTAAGCTCAATGTAGACAGACTGATGCTCCGCCAGCAGCAGGGCTTCCAATGCGTGATGCCCAGCGGTTTTAATGTGTTTCGTTATCAGTTCGAGCGTGTTCTCCCGGCCTCCAGTGTGGCGAACCTCTATCCCTTTAATTACTCAGGTAAAACAGATGCAAACGGCTTTTATGTGGGGAGGGATAAGTTCGGCAGCAATGTGCTGGTGGATTTCAATAAGCGAGCCGATGACAAGACCAATGCAAACATCCTGATTCTCGGCAATTCCGGTCAGGGAAAGTCGTATCTTCTCAAGCTCATCCTGTGCAATCTGCGGGAATCAGGCATGAATATAACCGCACTCGATCCTGAAATGGAGTACGAGGATCTGACCAACAACCTCGGTGGCTGCTTCATTGACCTCATGTCTGGCGAATTCATCATCAATGTGTTGGAGCCGAAAACATGGGATGAAAACGGCAGCCCGGAGGATAAGGATGCCCCGCAGACCTTCCGCATCAGCAGCAAGCTCAGTCAGCATATTTCCTTTCTCAAGGACTTTTTCAGAACTTATAAGGACTTTACTGACCGGGAGATCGACACCATCGAAATCATGCTGCAGAAGCTGTACGCAAAGTTCGGCATCAGCGACAGTACCAAGTTCGACCGGCTAACTGCCAAGGACTATCCCATCCTGTCGGATCTGTATGCGCTGATTGAAGAAGAATACAAAGCCTTTGACGAGAACAGCCGCCAGCTTTACACCGCAGAGCTTTTACAGAATATCCTGCTGGGACTGCACTCCATCTGCAAGGGTGCGGAGTCGAAATTCTTTGACGGACATACCAATATCACCGATTCCAGCTTTGTGACCTTTGGGGTGAAAGGATTATTACAGGCAAGCAAAAGCCTGAAAAACGCCCTGCTGTTCAACATTTTATCCTACATGAGCAACGAGCTTCTGACCAACGGAAACACCGCCGCCAGCATCGATGAATTCTACCTGTTCCTCACCAATCTCACCGCCGTTGAGTACGTCCGCAACTTTTCCAAGCGTGTGCGTAAAAAGGATTCGGCGGTAATCATCGCCTCGCAGAATCTGGAGGACTTCAACATCGAGGGCATCCGGGAATATACCAAGCCCCTGTTCAGCATCCCTACTCATCAGTTCCTGTTTAACGCCGGAAATATTGATGCCAAGTTCTATATTGACACCCTCCAGTTGGAGCAGAGCGAATACAACCTGATCCGTTACCCGCAGCGTGGCGTGTGTCTCTACAAATGCGGCAACGAGCGGTATAACCTGATGGTGAACGCTCCGGAGCATAAGGCGAAGTTGTTCGGAAAGGCAGGTGGCCGTTAATGGGAGGTGAGAAAAATGGACATGAAAGATCAGCGCTTCGGTATTGAGGTGGAGCTGACCGGCATCACCCGTAAAGCTGCCGCCGATATTGCTGCCGCTTATTTTGGTACAACGGCTGTGTATGACGGCAGTTATTACGACACCTACGCCGCTATCGACTCCCAAGGCCGCAAGTGGAAATTTATGAGCGATGCCAGCATAACACCACAGAGAAAAAACGGCAGACAGACCGTCGCAGCATCGGATGAATACAAAACCGAGATGGTCAGCCCCATCTGCCGCTGGGAGGACATCGAAAAAGTGCAGGAGCTGGTGCGAAAGCTCCGAGAGGCCGGTGCCATTGCCAACAGCTCCTGCGGCATCCATGTTCATGTGGATGCCTCTCCCTTTGATGCGAATACTTTGCGGAATATCACCAACATCATGGCCGCCAAGGAGGACTTGATCTATAAAGCGCTTCAGGTATCGGTAGCAAGACAGCATCGCTGGTGCAAGCCGGTGGACAACCGGTTTCTGGAGGAGCTGAACCGCAGAAAGCCCCGGACACTGGATCAGGTCGGTCGCATTTGGTACAACGGCGAGAGCCGCAGCAACATCCACTATGATGACAGCCGGTACCACTGCCTGAATCTTCATTCAGTGTTCCAGAAAGGTACGGTGGAGTTCCGTTTGTTCAACGGAACCACCCATGCCGGAAAAATCAAGGCCTACATCCAACTGTGCATGGCAATCTCCGCACAGGCGCTCAATCAACGCTGCGCCAGCCGAACCAAGACGCAGACCACCAACGAGAAGTACACCTTTCGCACTTGGCTGCTGCGCTTGGGGCTGATTGGGGATGAATTCAAAACTGCTCGTGAGCATCTGCTGAAGAATCTGGACGGCTGCATTGCTTGGCGTGATCCGGCGCAGGCAGAAAAACAAAAGGAACGGATGCGGCAGAAAAAAGAAAAAGAGCTGGAGCAGGCACGGCAGGCTTCCACAGAAGCCCAGCCCACCGCTCCCGAACCAACCGAAGCCGAGGCAGAAAATGCCCCGGCTTTTACTATGCATATGTAAATTTATGTGAATGTAAGGAGGAAACCATGACGAAAAACCGCTTATACATTGCCTATGGCAGCAATCTTCATCTGCCGCAGATGGCATTCCGCTGCCCCACCGCCAAGGTGGTGGGAGCCAGCGAGGTCAAGGGATATGAGCTGCTGTTCCGTGGCGGCAGCCGTGGTGCCGTAGCCACCATTGAGCCGCTGGAGGGCAGCTCCGTGCCTGTGCTTCTATGGAAAATCAGGCCGCAGGATGAGCTTTCCCTTGACCGTTACGAGGGCTACCCGAATTTTTACCGCAAGGAAATGCTGGAGGTAGAGCTGAACGGCAAGCCGATCAATGCGATGGTGTACATCATGAATGACGGCAGAGAGTTCGGCGCACCCTCGGATTTTTATCTGCACACCATCGCCGAGGGCTATGAAACCGCAGGCTTTGATACGGATTTTTTGGATCAGGCGGTGGAGAAATCCATCCGACTGGCGCAGGAGCAGCAGGCTGCGGAGGATGCGCAGTTCAACCTTTGGGAACAGAAATGGTGGTGATCACCGATGGCAGACCCGGCAACCATTACCCTTGCGGTGAAAGCGGCAATCGCCGCAGTCACTGACAAACGGACATGGAAAGCGGTGGGCATGGTAATTGCCGCCATTCTCACCCCGTTTATTTTAATCATCGTTATGATTATGAGCCTGCTGTCCGGTACCGCAGAACATAACAATTCCGCTGTAGATCTCACCTTTCACGGCGGGAGTATATCCTCGCAGGTGCCAGCTGAGTACCGGCAGTACATCGAGGATATGCAGGGCAGCTTCTCTGATTTGGATGAAGCTGTGTCTGAGATTACGCCCATGATCGAAAGCGGCAGCATCGACAGCACCCGCATAAAGTCCATTTTTTATTCTCTGTATTTCGGCGCTGAAAATCTGCGGATGAACGCTTCCGATTACCGAGCCTTTGTAGATTGCTTCGTCCGGTACGAGGAGCGCACCGTTACCGATGCGGACGGCAACGAAACGGAGGAAACCTACACGGTGGCTGTTCCCATTACCGATTTGAATGAAATATATGCAAGCCTTGAAAGCTCCCTCGAAAGAACCATCACAGAGGAAAACAAGATAAATGCAGCGCAGATTTACAGCCGTGTGCTTTATGGTCACGGACTACCGAGAGATGGAAGCATCGGTGAGGATGAATGGTCTGGCGGCGTGTTTGACGGTGAGATTTACACCGGCGGCGGTGATTTTGCCAGTCCCCTTGGAGCTAACTGGCGTAGTATGGTCACCTCAGAATTCGGTTGGAGGCCGAATCCGTTCGGCGGCGGTGGCGGCGAGGGTCATTCCGGCCTCGACATGGGCGCACCAAAAGGAACACCGATACAGGCCGCCCGCACGGGTGTGGTCAGCTATGTAAAAGACTCCGGCAGTAGCGGCTATGGCTACCATGTGGTTATTGATCATGGAGATGGCATGGTCACTTTATATGGTCACTGCTCCAAGGTATATGTGCGTTCCGGGCAGACGGTACAGCAGGGCGATGTGATTGCCGCCGTAGGCAGCACCGGGCGAAGCACCGGAAACCACCTTCATCTGGAGGTGCGCATCGGCGGTAAGAAAGTGAATCCAAGACAGTTTTTGCCGTAAAGGAGGCGGCATGATATGAAAGCAATCTTTGAAAGAAAGCCCTCGGATTTTGATCTTCGGAGCTTTGAAGTATCGAAAACCCTACGGCTTCCCGCTGAAGTTTTTGAAGCTGTGCTGGAAAATTCTCAGCGGGAGTATGCCTTTATTCAGGAAAATATAGAGCATATGCACTGCGACAGCAGCGGTGTGTATCACTGCCTGCTGCTTACCGGCGAGGGCAGAAACGACGGACTGCTGGTGGAATCGGAGGGCTACGGCTACTGCCGGTATGCCTCCTATGTTCCCAATATTTCTGGGCTGATCGCCCCGGTCAGTAGGCTGAAAGATTTGCTCCGCACCCGCTGGGAGAATCTCCATCTGCTCCTCAAGGATGTGGAGGTGCAGCCTGCCACCATCGTGGAGTTGGATGAACACACTCTGACCGATGCCGGGAAAGCGGCATGGGCTGATGTTTTGGATGCCGAGGTGGTCAGGATTTACAACGGCTACTACGGCTTGCAGATGGAGCTGGACAAGGTGAAGCCCTCCCGCTTAGAGGAATTCTCCGTCATGCTTGCTGGGTACTGCCCGGTATCTGACTATGAAAAATGGGTGACACAAGAGAGTGATACACTCTCTCAGTCACTCGAAATGAAATGATAAAATGGAGGAAACTACGATGAAAAAAGCAACACTGGCCATCAGCTTTGACAGCAAGAAACTGGATGCCCTGACCTATCATATGGCCAAAAAAGATACGGATTTGCAGACGGAGCTGGAGGATACCGTCCAGAAGCTTTATGAAAAGCACGTTCCGCAGACCACCCGTGAGTACATTGACGATAAGCTCTCCCGTGAGTCTGCTGCAAAACTCAAAAGACCGGTTCGCCCTGTTGCGACTGGCGGTTCTGATAACAGACTGACATAAGCAGAAACGCTGTCTGGGCATGTGGGCGGCGGTGTTGCCCTGTGTGACCTTTTGGCGGTCAGAGTGGCATCCTGACACCAATGAGTTTCATATTGCCCACGTTGCGCCCGTGTGGAGAGAATGTGAGAAAGCCCCAAATGCGGCGATAAATCCTCAGAATGAGAGCGTTCCGGTAGGGTCGAAAGTGGTGCAGGTTAAAGGAGTTATGCTGCTTTGGCAGCATAACTCCCCTGAACACCGACCGGCAAAGCCGTTCGGGGATTGCGAAGTTACATAACTTTCTGCCCGAAGGCCCGATTTGTTATGCTGGTTTCAGCAAAAGACAAGGAAAACCGGGATTTTCCGGAACTTCCACTGCATAAAGGGGCAATATTCACAGAGAAAAGGAGGCAATATGGCAAAGGCACCTGAAAAAGTCCGCACCGGCTTTTATATAGAAAAAGAAGTGCTGGATCGGTGCGATGAGCTGCTGGAGCAGGCCAATGTGAAATCCCGAAATGAGTTCGTCACTGAGGCGCTGAAGTTTTACTGCGGATATCTCACCTCGCAGAAAATAGAAAACTATCTGCTGCAGAGTTTATCCTCCGTCCTCGTCAGCGCCATCCGGGATACGGAAAATCGTCTGGCCAGAATGGATTTCAAAATCGCCACCGAGCTGTCCAAGCTTTCTCATGTGGTGGCTTATACCCATGCGGTTGACGAGCAGGCTCTTCAAAGCCTACACTTAAAATGTGTGGAAGAAGTAAAACGGATCAACGGTGCGGTTGATTTCGAGGATGCATATAACTACCAAAAGCGGCGAACCTAAAATTGTAAGATTAATTTGTTTCTTTTGGATATGGACTATGAAAGCATATCCGTTTATATGTTGGTGTACAGCGTTGTAGTGCCGGGAAAGGAGGGAAACGTACAATGGAGAAAAGTGAAATCTTTGAATCAGTCATCCGAGATCTGACGGAAGTTGCTATCGAAAAGCGCAAAGAAGCACTGGATGACAGCGAGCTGCAGCTCTATTCTGAGGTAAAGGCTCTTAGTTCTCAGGCTCAAGAGATTGTCAATTCACTGCCGGAAGATCAGCAGAAAATTCTTACCGATTATTTTGAGAAAACAAACCTCATTGCCGATCACGAATGCCAGCATCTCTATGTGCAGGGTGCAAAGGATTGTGTGGAGTTGCTCAAAAAGCTGGGTGCGTTGTAGGAAACATAGGTAGGCGGTCTCTGCGGGAGCGGAGGCCGTTTTACATATTGGTGGTGAAATTTGGCAGTGGAGGTGGTATAATTATATTTAAATTACAAACTAAGAGGTGAAGCCAAATGGAAAATATATTTAAACAAGATAAATATACATTTAAAGAACTGCCATCTCAAAAAGGAGGCAGAACATACCGCGTCAAGTGTGTTGAAACAGGGGAAGAAAAAGACAGCTTTATCAGCTATACTGATGCGGCTGGACTTCTTATAAGTACTTATAATTTTGCTGATCAAATTATAGAATCCAATAGTCAGAATAAAGACTACATAGAAAAAATATTTCATCAGCTATTAGGTAAAAAGAAAAGTCAGTGTTCCAGTTTAGTTAGGGAGGAGATTGCTCCTTCTGGACAGATTCAAGGTGTAATTACACAAATCAAAAGCGATGATAAGCTGGAGACAAAACTGAAATATCAAACCGAATATTTTGATATTCAGGTATTGTTTGAAAATGGACTTATGCGTGGAGCTACAAAAATAGAAGTTACAAGACGAAATGATTAACTTATTGAAAGAGCTTATATAAAAATTGGAGAGGCAAAAATGACCTTTAATATCAGTAGCCCTAACGAAGCGTTTGATTGTTTGCTTGACTTTTTGGGATTGTCAGGCTCTGACTATATACACGAATATTATATTGAGTGCGATGCGGATAATAATCGTTTTCTTGAAAAACATAGCGATAAATTAGAGGCGATGGATTTAGAAGATGTTGCCTTTTTAGTACTCCATGTAACATCAAATTATGATCAGTGTAAAAATATAAAAGAACACGGAGTTAAAAACCTACAAGAAGTACTATCCGAAGATACTCCGCTAAATAATTTTCTTATGGTTCATGGTTTAACCTTTGATGTTCAGGCTAAAAGGATGATATGGAATGACTTAGAATACAATATTGACTATGACTCATACAGAGATAAAAGCTATAATTTAAGTAAAATCGAAAAGAATATAAAAGAAATCGGCAGAAAGATTTATTTCGATAATCAAATCAATGGCTTTTTCTATACACAAGATGCAAAAAAATACGGAACCAATATTCATCTCTATCCCGAATTTCTATTTACCATATCAAATCTTGCTCCCGAACTATCTCATATCAAAGATGAGTGGTCTGCCAAGTGCCAAGGATACTTATTGTATATGCTTGTAAACTTTAACCAATTAGCATGGTATTCTTTTGCGTGTTACACAGATAAATATGATTTTGACGATGATAAACTTGACAATTGGAGTCAGCTGAAAAATTGGATGTGGTCACTTGCTATTGATGTTGCCAATTCTAACATCAGTTTAGATAAATATGCTTATATGAAACAGAACACTGTAATAAATCCGGATCAGATCATGGATGTAATAAAAATTAATAGTTAAGATTGTTAATGGATTATTGTTCGTTTTAGGGTGGCCACAAGTGGTCGCTCTTTTCTTTTACCCAAAACTCAGAAAGGAGGTCGCCATGCCGAAAATCATCTTTACCTCGCAATATACGCGGGATGCACCGCCAGCCCAGCTTGAAAACTATGTGAAGTACATCGGAACCCGTGATGGGGTTGAGAAAATAGACAAGAGCAAGCTGCTGCTACCGGCTACGGTAAAACAGCAGCAACTCATCGTACAGCTCGTTCGGGATATTCCCTCTTCCAAGGGTATGCTGGAGTATGCCGACTACTGTGAAAACCCCACCATCGTCAACGCTACCGAATTTATTTCTCTGGCATTGGAACAGAATCTCAATCTCATTGGTAAGCGTGAAAACTATGTGGAGTACATCGCAGGCCGTCCCCGTGTTGAGCGGATCGGAGAGCATGGTCTGTTTACTGATGCGGGAGTTCCGGTGGTGCTGGCGCAGGTGCAGGAGGATGTGTGCAACCACAAGGGCGCTGTCTGGACTCATGTCATCAGCCTGCGCCGGGAGGATGCCGCAAGGCTCGGATACGACAGCGGAAAGCAGTGGCAGGATTTACTGCGCAGCAAAAAAGCCATGCTCTGCAAGCATATGAAAATAGACAGCGAGAACCTTCGCTGGTATGCCGCCTTCCACAATGAAAGCCATCATCCTCACGTGCATCTCATGGTCTACTCCGCCAAGGACAATGACGGATTTCTCACTGAGCCTGCCATCGAAGCCATGCGCTCAGAACTGGCACACGATATTTTCCGTCAGGACTTTGCTCATATTTATGAGCATCAGAACGAAGCCCGCAGCCAGCTCAAGCAGGGTGCCGCCGATGTTATGGCAGAACTGCTGCCTCAGGTGCAGGGTGGCTTTTGTAAAAATAAAACCATTGAAGCAGATCTGCTGCTGTTGGCTCAGAGGCTCCAGAACACAGGAGGCAAAAAGGTGTATGGATACCTCAAGGCTGATGTGAAAACTATCATCGACCGAATTGTGGATGAGCTTGCCAAGGAGGAACGGATCGACAAGCTGTACCGGGCATGGAACGATTGGCAAAATGAAATCCTTAAAACTTACACCAACAAGCTGCCGCCTCTTCCTCCGCTCTCGCAGCAAAAACAATTTAAAAGTATCAAAAACATGGTGATTGCCGAAGCGTTACGCTTAAGCAGTCACCATGTTTCATTTGAGGATGAAGCCGCAACGGAACCGGAGCTGCCGGAGTCTGCGGATGGTGAGACGGAGGAAGCCTTCATGGAGCCAGCTGATGTAGTCTTTCGCGCTGAGTGGAGCAAGCAGTACAAACAGGCGAAAAAGTATCTCTACGGCAGCGAGGATGTACCGCAGGATTTTGATAAGGCATATCAATTGTTCTTGCTGGAAGCGGAATCCGGCAATGCTCTTGCCATGCATGACCTCGGCAGGATGTTTGCTGATGGCTTGGGTCGTGAGATTGATTTACAGGCCGCTCACGAATGGTATGAAAAAGCGCTGTCCGCCTTTTTATCCGCAGAAACAGAAAAGCCCAAACCCTATCTGGAATACCGCATCGGCAAAATGTATGCCGCCGGTCTTGGCACGGAGCAGGACTATGGGCAGGCGGCTTCATGGTTTCAGGAGGCGGTAGAGAAAAATCATAAATACGCCCAATATTCCCTCGGCAGTCTTTACTACCGTGGGCAGGGTGTATCGCAGGATTATGCACAGGCGCTCCGGCTCTATACTCTGTCCGCCGATCAGGGAAATCCATATGCAGATTATGAGCTTGCCAAGATGTACCGTGACGGTGTCAGCACACCGGTGGATGCCCCTACTTCTAATGAGCATTTCAAAGCCGCCTTTTCCGGGTCTTATCGTCTGGAAAAGGACAGCCACGATGATAAACTGCAATACCGACTCGGTCAGATGCTTTATACCGGAACCGGCACAGAAAAGGATGCGCAGGCTGCGGTTTTCTATCTGGAGAAATCGGCGCAGCTTGGAAATGTGAATGCCCAATATCTGCTGGGCAAGGTGTGTCTGGAAACCGGTATCGGAAACTCCGCACAGGCCATAGCGTGGATGATCAAGGCAGCGGAAGCCGGAAACGCCGGAGCGCAGTATGCTCTCGGAAAGCTGTACCGGGATGGCAATCATGTGGAGAAAGATATTTTAAAGGCGGTATCTATGTTTACAGCTGCCGCAGAGCAGAAAAACGAGTATGCCGCCTACCAACTTGGCAGGCTCTATCTCCAAGGTGAGGATATCCCGAAGAAAATTCTGGAAGCGGTCAAGTGGCTTACACTTTCCTCTGACCTTGGCAATGCCTATGCCGGGTATGACTTGGCGAAGTTGTATCTTACCGCTGACGGCATTCCCAAGAATGTCGGTGAGGCGATTCGGCTGTTCACCTTATCTGCAGAGAAGAAAAATGAGTTTGCGGCTTACCAACTCGGCAAGCTCTATCTCCAAGGGGAAGATGTTCCAAAAGATGTGGAATCCGCCATCCGCTGGCTGACTGCCTCTGCTGAACAGGGAAATCAGTTTGCTCAGTATTCTCTCGGTAAGCAGTATTTTTATGACGGTGAGGTTCCCCGTGACAAGGAAAAGAGTCTTTACTGGCTGGGGCTGTCTGCGGCGCAGGGCAATGTCTATGCGCAGTACCTGATTGACAACATAGAAAGCTATCGCAATCCCTCGGTGCTGCTGGCCGCCACCCGGCTGATGCATCGGCTGGAGAATTTGTTCCATGAGGACTATCGCAGAACTGCAGGAATCGCTGCCAGTCATATTGACCGCAAGCGTAGACGGAAGCTGCAGGAGAAAAAGCAGGCGCAGGGTCACAAGCGGGATGACCATGCGCCACAAATTCATTTATGATAGGAGGTTTTATTGTGTCAGGCTACATCTACTTTACAGACGAACAAAAGGAACGTGCCAACTCCGTAGACTTGGTGGATTTCCTACAGCGGCAGGGTGAAAAGCTCCTACCCTCCGGCAGAGATAAGCGGCTGGCCAGAGATCACAGCATCACGGTTCGGAGCAACCGCTGGTATGATCACGCTTCTGAGGAGGGCAGCTATGCTATCGACCTTGTAAAACGGCTCTACAACCTGTCTTTCCCGGAGGCAGTCAGCCTACTGCTGGGCGGTGAACAGGGCGTGGAATACCGGCAGCACAGCAAAAGTAGCGAGCCGGAACAGCGAAAGCCCTTTGCTCTGCCGCCAGCGCACACGGATATGCGCCGGGTGTTTGCCTATCTCATCAAGCAACGCTGCATCAGCCGGGAGGTGCTGTCCGAGTTTGCCAGAGAAAATCTGCTGTTTGAGGATGCCGAATACCACAACGCTGTGTTCGTGGGTTATGATGAAAAAGACATTGCCCGCCATGCCCATAAGAAAAGCACGGCAACCTGCAGTAGCTTCCGCATCAATGTGGAGGGCAGCCATCCGGCCTATAGCTTTCATTACATCTCAAAAAATCTTTATCCCCACAACCTGTTTGTATTTGAAGCACCGATTGATCTGCTATCGTACATCAGCCTGCATCCGCAGAACTGGAAAAACGCAAGCTATGTGGCGCTGAACGGTGTGTCGGAGCAGCCGATCCTGAAGCTGCTGGAGCTGTATCCGAAACTTCAAAGGGTTACACTCTGCCTTGATAATGATGATGCCGGACTCAAAGCCGCCAGCCGTATTCATAAAAACTTGCGGGAGCAAGGATTTGAAGATGTGGTGTATGATGTTTCGTCACATAAGGATTGGAATGAGGATTTGAAAGCAGTGTATTCTCAGGAGCAGACCACACCGGCTATGGTGATGAGATAAAAAAGCATGACAGCCGTTTCATTGGCAGTCATGCTTTTTTATGTTCGTCTGTGTGCGGTGATAATGGTGTAACTGTGAGCATTTATAGTAATCTCGCAGCCATCCACGGTGATGTACCAGTTCTTGCCCTTTCGTGTGATGCTGGCATTTGCGGCTTTGATTTTTTCTCTGCACCAACCGATCACATCATCTGTGTCCAAACGCAGATTCTTTCGGATGCGTTCCACACCCAAATTCGTAGTGTGCAGTTGATCCAAGTTTGAAAGCAACAGTTCAGAACTGCAGTTATCATCAAATATAATTTGTGATTCTATGGTTGGCTCCAATTTAGACAGTTCATCTGTAATCAATGCTTTTGCAATATACATTGCTTTTAATCGGTTTCGCAGAAGAGTATGCTGTGAATTTCCCTCCGGGAACTTCTCCTGTGCCTTCTCACATTTGTGGATGATGGAATTGATGGCGCGGAGTGCCTCGGTTAATTCTTCAGGCTTGTAATTTTCCATAGTGTTTTACCTCACTGGTTATCATGAACTTATTTTACTATAAGAATCACAGAAAAGAAAGGAGAACCCTATGCCATCCCAAGTATATATCCTCATAGTAGTGGTCGCCGTGATGTTTTCTGTCATCGGCGGTCTTTCTCTTTTAGCACACTATTATACCCTTAGCGGCATCAAATCCAAAACGGTCGGTGACGGTCAGCACGGTACCGCCCGTTTCGCCACAGAAAGCGAAATCAAACGGACATACGCCCATGTACCCTACGAGCCGGAAAAATGGCGGCGTGGGCAGAATTTACCTGCTCTGCAGGGGCTTGTAGTAGGCTGCAAGCAAAAGGCAGTCTCTACCACTGCCCTCATTGATGATGGCGACATTCACTGCCTTATGATCGGCGCTGCCGGTGTCGGCAAAACCGCAAACTTTCTCTACCCCAACATTGAATACGCCTGTGCCTCCGGCATGAGCTGGCTCTGCACCGATACCAAGGGAGATTTATTCCGAAACTATGCAGGCATCGCAAAGGATTACTATGGCTACAAAATATCGGTGCTGGATCTACGCAACCCCACCCGTTCGGATGGCGATAACATCCTGCAGCTAGTGAACCGCTATATGGATGCCTACATGAAAAATTCAGAGAACCTTGCACTGAAAGCCAAGGCCGAGAAGTATGCCAAGATTACTGCAAAAACGATTATCTCCAGCAGCGGTGAGGACTCGGCAAGCTATGGGCAGAACGCTTTCTTTTATGATGCTGCCGAGGGATTATTGACTTCGGTGATTCTGCTGATTGCGGAATACTGTCCTCCGGAGAAACGGCACATCATATCGGTGTTCAAAATGATACAGGACTTGCTAGCTCCCTCACCGGTAAAGAACAAAAGTCAGTTTCAGCTGTTGATGGATAAACTGCCCTCCGACCACAAGGCGAGATGGTTTGCGGGAGCCGCTCTCAATACTGCCGATCAAGCGATGGCCTCGGTACTGTCCACCGCCATGTCAAGACTGAATGCGTTTCTAGATTCCGAGATGGAGCAGATTCTGTGTTTTGATAGCTCACTGGACACGGAAACCTTCTGCAAGGAGAAATGTGCCATCTTTATCGTGCTGCCGGAGGAAGATAACACGAAATACTTTATGGTGTCTCTGTTCCTGCAGCAACTCTACCGGGAGATGCTGACCGTTGCCGATGAATACGGCGGCAAGCTCCCTAACCGGGTTATGATCTTCGCTGATGAGATCGGAACCATCCCGAAAATCCAGTCAATGGAGATGATGTTCTCCGCAGGTCGTTCCCGCCGCATCAGTATGGTACCCATCATCCAGTCCTTTGCCCAGCTTGAGAAAAACTACGGCAAGGAGGGTTCCGCTATCATCATTGATAACTGTCAAGACATTCTGTTCGGAGGTTTTGCGCCGAATTCCGAAAGCGCCGACATCCTCTCAAGGGCGCTGGGATACAAGACCGTCATGTCCGGCTCCATCAGCAGAGGCAAGAACGATCCTAGCCAGAGTTTGCAGATGATCCAAAGGCCGCTGATGACACCGGATGAGCTGAAAACCCTACCCAAAGGCAATTTTATTCTGGCCAAGACCGGCTACTGTCCCATGCGCACCAAGCTGCCGCTGTTTCTCAAATGGGGCATTCGGTTTGAAAAAGGCTTTGAGGTGGAGGAATGTGCCACCCGAAAGGTTCAATATGCCGACCGCTTCGAGCTGGAACAGGAAATTCTCCAGCGAGGCTGTACCTATGACGAGGATGACTTTGTTGAATTTCCGGAGCCTCCCGATGATGACCGCAGAGGGGGTGCGCTGCACACACTGGTGCAGGAGTATGAGTCGGAGCCTCCTGCTATGCCACTACGCACGGATTAAGGAGGTGTTCATGATTGAATTATCTATCCTCTCTCTATGCTGCAGATGTTCCGCATCGTGCTGTGGTGGTATATCGTTACCTGAAAGACCGGGCAAACAAGGACGGAACCTGTTACCCTGCCATCGGTACCATTGCCAAGGACTTGAAGTTCTCTCGCCGTACGGTACAGCGAGCCATCGCTGACCTTGAAAAGACCGGCTATCTTCAAAAGGAACAGCGCTGGCGGGAAAACGGCGGCAAGAGCAGTTTATTATTTACGGTGAAATGAAAAACACATACCCTGCCGCCAAGGGAGCAGTGTGCCCTGTTGGCGGCATATGGTATGTGTCATCATGGCCTATGCAGTGAACCTGTCACTCTAAGGATTTCTTTAAACACAGAGAAACAACAATAATCACTTTAACATGAAGAAAATCCACCTCCGAAGAAAGAAGATGGATTCTGCTTATCTGGCATCCAATAACGCTTTGACAGTTGCGGCGGCTATTTTGATTTCCTTTTCGCCGCACAGCTGGATCATGTGCAAGAGCTGTTCTTTTTCTCTGTCTGTATGTTGAATTTCCGGATAAAAGATCGTATCAGCTGATATTTTCAAGGTGCGGATGATCTTAAGCAGCACCGGCATTCTTGGGTGTTTATTTTCATTCTCAATGGCCATGATGTATCTTGGCGTGACTCCGACCTGTTCCGCAAGGGCATCCTGTGTCATGCCTGCGGCAATCCGAGCATCCTTTATGGTCTGACCAAATGAGTTCAGTAATTCCTCCACTGTCAGTTCACCTCCCATCCTAATTTTACAGTATGGGCATAGGATTGAGAACGAACCTGTAATGATTATCAGAGTGAACACAACTGATAGCAAATATTATTTTGAGGAAAATCTTACTTGTTCTCTCGACAAATAAAAATTTCTGTGCTAAAATCAGAAATGAATAAAATTATATTCATTTCTGATTTAGGAGGCAGCATTATGAAAGACAAAAAATCTGAAATTTTTAATTGTGGGAAAGATTTGTTTAGCCGTAATGGGTTTAAAGTAACCAATGTTTCGGATATTACGAAAATGGCCGGAATCGGCACGGGTACATTTTATAAATACTATACTTCCAAAGAGGAACTTTTCATTGATATCTATCTAGAAGAAAATGAAAAGTTAAAAAGGAGTATCATGGAATCTGTTCCAGCAGGAGCTGATCCTATAGAATTGATAAAAGGAATTATTCAAAAAAACCTTGAAGGAATGAAAGCCAACCCGATCTTAAAAGAATGGTATAACAGGGATTTGTTCAGTAAAATAGAAAAAGAATTTTATAAATCGGACGGGATAAAAAGCATTCATGAAATCATGAACGGCAGCACGTTTGAACTGATAAAATTGTGGCGTTCACAGGGAATATTAAGAGATGACATCAATGACGATATGATCCTCGCCATTTTCAACTCTATTCCTTATATCGATATTCATAAGGAAGAATTAGGAATTCAATATTTCCCTAGTATATTGGAATACTTAGCAGAATTTATTATGAAAGGTCTGATGGATAGGAAAAAAGAATAAATACCTTGTTGTATTTATTTTTTGCCCGATTATGAATGAATATTTAAATATTCATTTCTCAAGGGAGAAAGGTGATAAAGTGCAATTAAGACGAACAAAAAAATTAATTTTGATTGGAGTGATTATTTTGGGAATTTTAGGACTTGGCGCGCTGTCTGTAAAGCAGATCAGTGAAGAGCAATCTTTTGCCGCGGAAACAATTGACAAAATAAAAATTGATGTGACAACGGAAACCGTACAGATCAGCCAGAGCGACACCGGCGGCAATGTAATGGTTTACTTAACGGGAAAAAAGATGATGCAGGAAGTAAAATTGTCTGCTCAGGTAATTGAGGGAGTACTTACTATAGGCATAGAGAGGGATCGTAAGTTGCTCGAAGACACAACGCTTACAATCAATCTACCGAACGACTTTACCAAAAATCTTGATATTCATACAACAACAGGTGTTGTCAAAATTGATTCGGTAACTCTAAACAGCTTTATTCTGACTACAAATTCAGGAGGAATGAAAGCACAAGCATTAAGCGCGGACAATATTTCTGTTACCACAACATCGGGAAGCATTAAAGCTGTAAAGCTGGAGGCTAAAAAGCTGGATATTCAGGGCAAAACTGCTTCGGTCAAGATTGACGAATGCCTTACTAAATCCGCACAGATTGAAACCACAACCGGGAGCATAACTTTGCGGCTTCCCGATACCGCCGAATTTTTATATGAAGCTAAAACCTCTACCGGAAAACTTAGCTCCGACTTCCCTGTAAATACCAATGACAGCAAAAAAATAACAGGGCAAATTGGTGCGAAAAACAACCAGATTATCCTGCAAACGTCTACAGGAAGTATCAACTTATTGAAAAACAGCTGATCTTATTTGATACCATACCGCATGACCTTGCGGTAATTTGCGGTGGTATTTCCATCCGGTTTTTCAAATGGGAGTACCCTAAGTGAGTAAAATCACAAATAGAGGCTTTCAGCTTTCATTTATATCCGCCAAATAAAAAAACGGCGCTTTGGCGGGTCATTCTTCATGCCTGAATATCTAAAGCAACCCTCCAAACCCGTGAAGTTTGGAGGGTTGCTTTATGTGTTGGTCAATACAGACTACGCTGCTGCGGATTCGCTGCAGCGATATTAAGTAATCTACGTAACCAACGCCTACATAGGTAATTCGTTAAAAAAAGCCTATGGTCTCCAGCGGATAACTATGCCCACCAACGCGAACCAGCAGAGCAGGTAGAATGCGAAATAGTATATAAGAGCGTACCAATGGACGGTCATGTCCATCGGTATGCTCTTTTTTTACTGCGCAGAACCATTCCCCAGTGCCGGTCACCACCTCTTGTCCTTCGTTTTCAATCACATTTTGAAAATTTGGAGGACAAACATATGTCAGAGAATAAAAAATATACCATTGTTGTAAAAAGGCAGCGCGTGGAGGTCAGCGAAGCCGTCTACCGTGCCTATCATAAAGAGCGTGAAGCGGAGCGCTATCAGAACAAGCTGATTCGCCAGAATGAGCTGTCGCTGGAGCGGTTCCATGAGGATGGTGTTAACATTGATTACCTCATAGTCCGTATTCGGCCAGACATCGTGGACAGGCTCCTTTATCAGGAGCAGCTGGAGGCGCTGTGGATTGCTCTTCAATCCCTGCCGGAGGATGAACGCTCCCTCATTGATGAACTGTTTTTCAATGATAAAAGTGAGCGAGAACTTTCTGCAATGATCTCTGTGCCACAGAAAACTATTAACGACAGGAAAAAACGAATCCTGCTTAAACTTCGCAATCTCATAGAAAATTAATCCGCTCAACCCCCTCACTTTTTCCTTTATAGAAGTGAGGGGGATTTTCTATCTCTCTCGTGTTCCTTGAAAAACACCGAAACCATTCGGTCATATCCAGCAGCTTGAATACGTTAGCTGTTCAGCTCCGATGAGGGGAAAGCGGCTTTGGAGGACACGCCAAGACCATCTGCGGATAGGTCAGAGCTATTCGTCAACACGATAGCATCAAAGGTGCCGAGCGAGAAATGTCCGTCCATAAAGCAATCTGTGGTGGATTGCCCCGCCATAACCTGAACAGCCTATAATGATACTTCTGCACAGCCACAGACATCGCAATGGGTGCAGCCGCCGGAGAACCCGGCGGGGGTGAGAGTCCCATGACAGCCATACGTCACGCTTATGTGACGTTAACCAATGGCTGGTTTAAGCTGACTGCCCAAAGGACGAAATCGTCCTTATACCGCAGGTACTCTGCCTGTGGTGTTCTGCTTCGGGGAGTAGTGTCGAATAGAAGCAGCAGAAAACGAAGAACAAGAGTTTTGTTATATCAGAAACTATGAGGACAGCCGCCCTGCGGGTAAACCCGGTCACAATCGGCGGCTGTCCTTATCCTTGTGATATAACCACTATTTCACATAAAGGAGGATTTTCTATGAATACAAAATCTGCATGGATTTATTGCCGCATCGATGCTCCAGAGGATACCCACGGTGCTTTGAAAGGGCAATACGAAAGACTGGAAACCTACGCTGTACAGATAGGCTTTACCGCTGTAGGTTCCTCGCAGGACTTGGGCAGCGGTCTGCACATTGATCGCCCCGGCCTGCAAGCTGTACTGGAAGCTGCAAAAGCCGGGAGTTTTCAGATTCTGCTGGTGGATTCGGTAAGCCGGATCGGGCGGGATGAAGCAACTACAAAAACTATTATCAAAACGCTGATGTCTTATGGCATTGCCGTCTTTTCACCACTGGAGGGGAAAATATTGATATAGAAAGGCAGAAGATTTTTATGAATGAGAAAATAAGAATGTTTGAAAAATACCCTGATGTAGTCGAGGTAAACCAATTGAGAGAAATGCTCGGCGGCATCAGCCGTAAGCTGGCTTATAAACTTTTGGCAGATAATGAAATACGAAACGTGCGAGTCGGGCGAACCTATAAGATTCCCAAGGCTTGTGTGATTGAATATTTGCTGGGTGAAGAAATGTGCCATATCAATATTTTCTGATATGATTTTTGTCTATTGTCTATTATTGAACTTATCCTGTAGAAAAATCCGTTGGATCTTTTCCACGCAGAACAGTAGCTATCCTATACTTTCTGTGGTAATGTGGAGTTGTCAATGGTAGGCAAATACTGCTGTTATTTCAAAGGAGGATAACAATGATAACAGGCTGCCTACAGCAAAAAAACAATACTTATTATGCCGTTTTATATGTAAAGGTGGACGGCAAAAGAAAAACTAAATGGATTTCCACCGGACTGCCGGTAGCGGGAACCAGTCAAAGAAAGGCTCAAAAAGCCTTTGATCAAATTCGCTTAGAGTATGAGCAGGCTCAGGAGGAAAAGGAACGCCAAGAAGCAGAAGAAAAAGCCAGAGAGCTGATTAAGGGAAAAAGGAATCCGCAGGCAGACGTACCATTCATGGATTACCTTCAAAAGTGGTTGCTGCAATCCAAGCCCACCATATCCAAAACTACGTTTAAGGGATATCGCACCATGCTGGACGGTAGGGTCAATCGGTATTTTACAAAGCTGGATGTTACTGTGGGAGAAGTTACTCCTCAGCATTTACAGGATTTCTATCAAACAATTTTTGACGAAGGGCATACTCCTAACACAGTCATCCATTACCATGCGGTACTTCGAAAGGCACTGCAAAATGCCGTGAAAAAGGATATCCTTGGCAGCAACCCTGCCGACAAGGTGGACAGGCCAAAGAAGAATGTATATCAGGCACAGTTTTATTCCGCAGAAGAAATGATGACATTGTTTGATGCAGTATCGGACGATCCCTTGGAAATTTGCGTAAAGCTTGCTGCTTATTATGGGTTACGAAGAAGTGAAGTTCTTGGATTAAAGTGGGATGCGATTAATCTCGAACAAAAAACAATCTCCATCAGGCACAAGGTCATTGAGGATGAAGTGGACGGCAAGTTTGTGGCTGTCGGCGAGGATGTGCTGAAAACCAAATCCAGCTTCCGCACACTTCCCCTGCTGCCCTCTGTCGAGAAACTGCTGCTTGCAGAGAAAGAGAAACAGGAAATGTACCGCAGGCTATTCAAACGCTCTTACTGCCGGGATTATCTTGATTACATTTGTCTCGACCAAACCGGAAAGCTCATGCGTCCCAATTATGTCACAGAGCATTTCAGCTGGTTGCTTGAAAAATTCGGACTCAAAAAAATTCGATTCCACGATCTCAGACATAGCTGCGCCAGCCTGCTACTGGCAAACGGAATATCCATGAAGCAAATTCAGATATGGCTTGGACACAGCACCTTCTCGACCACAGCGGATATTTACTCACATCTGGACTTTCATGCACAGATTGAATCCGGGCTTGTTATGGATGGAATGTTTGAGAGAAACCGAGTGGTCGAACCAAGCGGACTTGAACCGAGTGAATAATTTTCTACAGATTACTCCATGAAAATGCAGCAAAGCCTTATATACAAAGGGTTCAGGCGTATCGATTTTCTACGAAAGCAGAAAAAAACGCCCTCAAAAGAGAGCGTAGAAATCCCGAAAAAAGGATGAGCCTGCTGCGGACATTGACCGCAAACAGGCTCATGGCGGAGGCGGTGAGATTCGAACTCACGTGCCCGTGAGGACAACCTGATTTCGAGTCAGGCTCGTTATGACCACTTCGATACGCCTCCATATTATATTTTAATACACACAGCCTTTCGTAGAAACCAAGGCAAAGTGTAGAAAAACCGTAGAAATCGGTAAAAAGCTAAATTTTCATAATCCCACAAACCCGCATAAACTCAAGGGTTTCCCGCATTTCCAAGGCAACTGACCGAGTGGATTTCGAGTCAGCCCCGTTATGACCACTTCGATACCTCTCCATGTATTTTCAACCGATTGCTCGGTGAAAAGGCGATATTCAGTTGATTGCAAAATTGCAAGAAAACTGCAAGATGAAAATTAGAACCGCTGTAAAATAAGAGCCGCGAACCCGCATGAATACAGGCTTTGTTGAACTGTTGCATTGATGACCGCACATGATAAGCGTGCTTCCTTATTTTACTGGGAAGCGCTGAAAAAGTCAAGGCTTTTTCAAAAACAATCAGCCGTAGGCCTGAATGGAGGAGGCACTCTTGGCGTCATCGGGAAGAGTGACAGAAGGCGCGGAGTTGATCTTGTCGATGTTCCCCGATATTTCGCATTTTGTTACATGAACCGATACGCTGCTGCCGTCAATATTTTTGAAGATCTGATTGACCGCGTCCGTCAGGTCTGCTTCAATCCGAACGATTTTTCCGGTGCCGGCGTCAATGTAGCAATAGCCGTATAAATCGGGCGCGCCGTTCAGCAGAGCCGGGACCACGGTGCTGGAATTTTCAGCCATGCCCGTGACCGTAACAATGTTTTCCACTGCGCTGCGCAGAATTTCACTGCTTAGCTTTAGCTCAATCTTATGGACTTTCCGGGAATCCAGCGTCGTTTCCCGCACATATTTCTGGTCTTCCGCATTGTTCAGCACGCGGAGAATATCCACCTGATCCGCGGGCGAAGTGTCAAGGTTGCCCGCGTCGGTTTTTTGCCAGACCCCGTTGGGCTTACAGTAAAAGCTCGGCTTTCCGTTCTCGGTCAGGGTGTAGGTCTCATTATCGCTGGAGATGCCGTCATTCCGGATTTTCTGAACCGATTTTAAAGCGAACGGCTTTGCCGTGTATGTAATACTGTTGGAGGAAGAATAGACATGCTGGGCGCCGTTCACCGTAAACACAAGGTCCTGGCTGATGTCGGCGTTGCAGCTTTGTATGGAATCCGCGTCCGTTTTTGCTTCCCGGAACAGAACGCCGGCGTCGGGTCCGCTGGAACAGGCGTTGAACGTTACCAGGGCTGCAAGAAACAGAAGCGCAGAAAAAATGCGATTAATTCGTTTCATGATGAACCTCTTTTCAGTCGATCTGGAGCCTATCCCCATTATAATTGTTTTAGGGTATGTCCGCAACCGGATTTCTTCCCCTGAACTTGACAGTTACCCACCTGACAGCGTAAAATAGATGCAAAATCAACTGATTTTTTCCCTTTGCGCACTCAATTTTTTAATTAAGGAAGTTGCCCGCATGAATCAAATCAGCAGCCTTGCAATGAGTTTCGCTTCTCTTTCCGTCTATCGCGGAATATTAAACCGGCCGGTACCCGCGGCGCTCTGCCGACTGCTTCATGCGGCGGGCTATTCGCAGCGGGAATTTGCGGAAGCGTGGGGCGCTTTCTTTTCCGCCCTTTGCGAGCAGGATGGAAGCTCAAACCTGCGCGGCTGTCTTGCCCAGGATGTTTTATATGACGAAAACGCATTCTCTCTGGCGGCGGCGCGGGGAGAGGAGATTGACCGCACGGCTTCGGACGCGGCGCGGCGCGATCTGGACGTCGTCTTTCAGGCGGCTTCCGTTACGCCGGAACAGCTGCTTGAGGGATGTGACTTTGCGGACGGCCTAAGGGCGCTGATTCTGCCGCGGTGGCAAACGGGGGCGCTGCCCCCGTCGCTTGAGGCCGGCGGCGGAACTTTTGCTGACCGTGCCGCCCGGTATTACCGTGAAAACGGATGTGGCGTATACGCGCGCTGCCGGGCGTTTATCTGGCGAGGCGGAGAAATCAGGCCGGTTTTGCATCCTGACCCGACCGTCCTTTCCGAGCTTACGGGTTACGAAGTTCAGCGCCGGACGGTGATTGACAATACGCTGGCTTTTCTTAACGGCCTGCCCGCGAACAACTGCCTGCTGTACGGAGACCGGGGCACCGGCAAATCCTCCACCGTCAAGGCGATTCTGAACGGATACTATCATCGCGGCCTGCGGATGATCGAAATGCCGAAGGAATCCCTTCCCGATTTTCCCGTCCTGGTGGACAGGATCGCGGAGCTGCCGATGAA
The DNA here is from genome assembly GCF_046707225.1 of Caproicibacter sp. Taxonomy (NCBI): domain Bacteria; kingdom Bacillati; phylum Bacillota; class Clostridia; order Eubacteriales; family Acutalibacteraceae; genus Caproicibacter; species Caproicibacter sp. The sequence continues at coordinate 75,127 of NZ_JBJKOP010000040.1, forward strand.
ATTTATCGTTTTTATCGACGATCTCTCCTTTTCCCGCCAGGATGAAACGTATGCTTCGCTGAAAGCGGTGCTGGAAGGCGGCCTTGCGGCAAGGCCGGAAAACACGCTGATTTACGCGACAAGCAACCGCAGGCATTTGCTGCGCGAAACGTTCTCCGACCGGGAGGGCGATGAAATCCACCGCGGCGACACGATTCAGGAAAGCCTCTCGCTTGCGGACCGGTTCGGGCTTTCCGTCAATTTCAGCCTTCCGGCGAAGGACGAATATCTGGAGATTGTACGCGGGCTGGCTGAGCGGAGGGGCCTCGGCGGCCATATGAAGGAACTTGAGGAGGGAGCCGAACGCTGGGCGATCGGCCGCGGAGGGCGTTCGCCGCGCTGCGCGAAGCAGTATGTTCGCGCGGCGGAGGCCCGCATTCGAAGCGGCCGGGAGCCGGAGTAAACCGAGACCGAGAAAAGGAGTCTGGAATGGGAAAAAGATTTTTGGCCGTATTCCTGGCGGCGATGCTTGCGTTTTCCGCTTTGTCCGCCTGCAGCCGCGCAAGTGATATTTCTTCCGGAGCGGGGGATAAGGACTTTCCCGTTGCGATCGGGAATGTGACGATTCAAAAGGGACCTGCCGGCGCGGTGGTGCTGTCGCCGAATATTGCGTCCGTGATTCTGTCCATCGGATATGAAGCGACTCTGAAAGCGAGAAGTAAGGACTGCACGCAGAGCGATCTTTCGGTTCTGCCGGTCGTTTCCGCCGACGACGCGCAGAAAATGCACGACCTTGGCGCGGACGTCGTTTTCGCGGATTCCCTGACCGAAGAGCAGAAATCCTCGATGCAAAAGGCGGGCCTGACGGTTCTGACTTTGCAGCCGGCGGACAGCCGGGAAGGATTGGAAAAGCTCTATTCGGAGGTGGGCGCCGCGCTCAAGGGCGCGCGGACCGGCTACCGGAAAGGACAGGACGCGGCGGCCGGAATCTATCAGACTATCGACGACATCACCCGCGTCGTGCCGGACGGCGACACACCGGTTACGGCGGTATATCTTTATGACGCAAAGGGCGCTGCCGCGACCGGCGACACGCTCGCGGGAAAGCTGATTGACGCCGCCGGGCTGACCAATTCTGCGGAAGGCGGAAAAGACAAAACCGTGAAAGTCTCCGATCTTCTGCTGGCGGACCCAAAGTACATATTCTGCGCCAAAGGCGTCAAGTCTCTGCTGGAATCCTCACCCGATTACGCAAAACTGACGGCGGTGAAGGAAAAGCGTGTTTATGAGATGGACCCCGGCCTGATGAACCTTCAGGGGGAAGAACTGATCCAGGCGGTCAGCTTTATGGCCGGAACCGTGCATCCGGAGCTGCTGGGTTCGGCCTCCTCGTCGTCCGGGTCGCCTTCTTCCTCCTCTTCCTCTTCTTCGGGCGCTTCCGTGGATACGAACCTCAACCTGGATCAGACCCTGAAGAACGGGATGCAAAACGACGATGTTTTGAAAATGCAGAATCAACTGAAACAGCTGGGATATATGTTCGTAAAGCCGACGGGGCTTTACGCGGAGGGAACCGAGCAGGCCGTAAAAGATTTTCAGCTTCTGAACGGAATGACGGTAACCGGTGTGGCGGATCCCGCAACCCTGAAAAAGATGTTCTCTTCCGACGCGGTCAAACGTCCCGCCGAATAAGCGCAAAACTGCCCCGGCTTTTTCGCCGGGGCGCTTTTCTTTTGGTCAGGCATTGACAAACCCCGTGGCTTATTTTATAATGGATAAGCATTTGTGCATGAGAACGACTCTTATGCGGGAAGTACTTTGAATATTTGTCTCCGTAGCTCAGCTGGATAGAGCGTCCGCCTCCTAAGCGGAAGGCCAGGCGTTCAAATCGCCTCGGGGACGCCAGAGCGCCGTAAATTTCGGCGCTCTTTTTTATTCTTTTGTTTTTCCTCGTTTTGTGCTACACTGGTCAAAAAATTTGTTTGAGGTGTGCAATGGTAAAGGTAAAGCTTACAATTACAGAGTCGAACTGCCGGTGCGGGATTCATCGGGCGGGCGAGACCTTTGGTGCAGGACCTTTGTCCGCCGATATGCCATGAGCTTTGGAACAATATATATCCGTCCGTTTACGCGCTGCTGAACGGGGCTGAGCTGGAAGTCGGCGAGAACAGAGGGAAATGCTTTGACGCAAAATGTCCGGACGGCGGAAGAGTGTGCATTCACGGAGAAGTTTGTGCCGAATTATAAATTCTTGGGAATAAAAAATACAGTTTGAACGCGCCCTGAAAAGGGGCGCGTTTGTGTTCGATTATGGTTTGGCATAGGGCCTTGTTACGATTTACTCCATTTCCAATTCATGTACTGCCGCACGATATCAGTCACGGCTATCTGCTTTTTGACAGCGGCTTCTTCAAATATCTTCCGAACCACGGGAAGACCGCTTCCAAACGGATCCTGAACTGTCAAAATGTGCCTGTCCATTTTTTTCATTTCCTCAACTGTCAAAACTGGAACCTCCCTATTTAGCAGTTGACCCTATTATACCGCGATCATATGCATTTGTCGCAATTTCGCAACGAAATGAAATGATTCTCCGGACAGTATCATGAGAGTTTGGGAAAAGATGCGGTGCCGGTAGTGATATTAACGCCGCTTTGTGATATAATGAAAAATCAGATGCAGATATTCAAATTCTTTTCCTTGGGAGATTTTCTATGAGATACGATTCACCGTACGGCCCTTTCGGGCCATATGGAGACCCGCGTTACTATATGGCCGTACAGGAAGAAAAAAAGCAGATCCGCCGCGAGTCCAACCGCCTTGGCTGGACCGCGTTTCTCGGCATCTTTCTGCTGGCTGTAATCCCGTTAATCGGAGTGCTGTATTTTCACATGCTGCAGCCGTACCAGCCAGGGATACAGGAATTCGGCGGAGTAAACCCGGTGATGTTTTATCTGATCAACGCGCTGGGTTATGTGCTGGGGCTGTCCGCCCCCGTGTTGATCTATTTTGCGCTGCGCCGGATTCCTCTTTCAGTGGGAATTCCGTTTGAAAAGGCGGGCGTCCCCAAGACCCTTGCCTGTGTGTTTCTGGGCAGCGCCGGCTGCCTTCTGGCAAATTTTCCCGCCAGCATTATCGTCAACCTGGAGCAGGCCTTCGGGTTCAGCGGCAATATTCCGGACATGCCGCTGAACGACAACCCCGCCGTGCTGGCCCTGTATGTTCTGAGCATTGCGGTGATCCCCCCGATTGTGGAGGAAATGATGTTCCGCGGCATGATCCTTCAAGGGCTGCGCCGTTTCGGCAACGGGTTCGCGGTTTTCGCTTCCGCGGCACTGTTCGGCCTTTACCACGGCAATCTGGCACAGTCGGTTTTTGCGTTTCTTTGCGGACTGGTTCTGGGCTTTGTCGTCATTCGTACCAATTCGCTCCTTCCGTCCATCCTGATTCACGCGCTCAACAATCTGGCGGCGGTTGTCCTTGAATTTGTCGAACGGTACCGGGGAACCGGGGTCGCGGTGACGGTCGGCAATTACAGGGCGGGTGCTCTGCTCGTGCTTGGCCTGCTGTCCCTGATTTATCTGTTAATTCGGGACAGAAACTTTTTCCGTACGGGAGCTTCCGTCTCTCCGCTTCGTTTTTCCCAGAAGATTGGCGCTCTGTTTTCAAATTCGGGTGTGATCATGCTGACGATTTACGCGGTGGCCGCTTCCATCTATGTGTTAACGGGGACTTGAGCCATGAGGACCGATGAGGATTTTATGCGCGAGGCCATCCGCCTGGCACGGGAGGCCGGGGCAGAGGGAGAGGTTCCGGTCGGGGCTGTCGTGGTGCGCGACGGCGAGGTGATCGCACACGGCAGGAACCGGAGGGAAAACGGCAAAAATGCCCTTTGCCACGCCGAATTGGAAGCGATCGACGGAGCCTGCCGAGCGTTGGGCGGATGGCGGCTGTGGCAGTGTGAACTGTTCGTAACGCTGGAACCGTGCCCGATGTGCGCCGGGGCGATCATTAATTCCCGTCTGCGGCGCGTCGTGTTCGGCGCGCGCGACCCGAAAGCGGGTTCCTGCGGATCTGTGGTCAACCTGTTCGAGTTGCCGTATAACCACAAGCCGGAGCTGACGGAGGGTGTTCTCAGGGAGGAATGCTCCGCTCTTCTCACTGATTTTTTTCGGCGGCTTAGGAAATAGATCCGGGCAAAATTGAATGGGAAAGGAATCTGTTCCATGACTGAGCTGGTTGATTTGTTTTTCACTTTCTCCAAAATCGGCGTGCTGACCTTCGGCGGGGGGTACGCCATGCTTCCGATTCTGCAGAGGGAGATTGTTGAAGATAAAAAGTGGGCCGAGGACAGCGAACTGGCGGATTACTTTGCAATCGGGCAGTGTACGCCCGGAATTATCGCGGTGAACACGGCGACGTTTATCGGATGCAAGCGAAAGGGAATCGCGGGCGGCATCGTCGCGACGCTGGGGCTGGTGTTTCCCGCTCTGATCATCATCACGGTCATTGCGGCGTTCCTTCGCAATTTTGCCGACCTTCAGCCGGTCAAAGACGCTTTCGCGGCCGTGCGAGTCTGCGTCTGCGTTTTGATTCTCAACGCCGTGATCAAACTGGGCAAAAGCTCCGTGAAGGATACGGTCACGCTGATCATCTTTCTCTGCGTTTTTCTGCTCTCCTTTTTCACGAATTACTCCCCGATTCTCTGGGTTGTGCTTGCCGCCGCGGCCGGAATCCTTGTGAAAGGCGGGCGCAGCGCATGATTTATCTGAAACTGTTTTACGAGTTTGCGAAGATCGGTCTTTTCTCCGTCGGCGGCGGGCTCGCGACCCTGCCGTTCTTAACGGATCTTGGGAACAGCACGGGCTGGTTTACTCCGGCGGATCTAGCGAACATGCTCGCGATTTCGGAATCGACGCCCGGGGCGATCGGCGTCAACATGGCGACCTATGTCGGCTTTCACGTGGCGTCTTTGCCCGGCGCGGCGGTTGCGACGCTGGGGCTGGTGACCCCTTCCGTCGCGGTGATCCTGGTCATCGCCCATATGCTGAAGCGGTTCCAGCAGAACCGTTATGTCCAGAACGCGTTTTACGCTTTGCGCCCGGCTTCGACCGGGCTGATCGCCGCGGCGGGGATGGGCGTTGTAAGCATCTCGATTCTGACGCTGAGCGATTATTCGCAGACGGGGAATCTGCTGAATCTGGTAAACTGGAAAGCACTTGTGCTCGCGGTCGCTCTGTTTTTCGCCATGAAAAAAATCAAATGGCATCCCGCGGCGTTTATCGCGATTTCCGCCGTGATCGGGATTGTGTTCCATTTCGGAAGCTGAGCCGTCCGAAAGGATAAGGGATTGTTGCAAAAATGCGTCTTGAATGGGCTGAAAAGTCCATTTCAAGGCGCATTTTCTTGCATTTTGGGGGTTTGTTTTTTATAATTTGCTATTGCAAATTCGTTTTGCAACACCCCCGGGCTGTGCCGAGGGGTAACTATTCTTTCCGAGTAAACTCCTGATCATCCAGGTAAAGGGTATTCCCGTCGACCCGAAAATCATAGGTCTCTTTCACGGTTTTGATCACAACTTTATACTCAATGGTAATCTGCGAACCCTCTATGCTATAAGTTCCCTGAAAGGAGCCGAGGGTCAGCGCCTCGATTTTCATCGTCCCGTCGGAATTGAAGCGGTATTCCGTCAGGCCGTACGAATCTTTCCAGCGGCCCGTGAGGTTATCCGGCTCCGAGGGCGGGGCGGGCTTGCATCCGGCCAAGGCTATCAATAATACCGCCAGCAAAATCGCCGGCATCACTCGCTTCAAAAGGATCACTCTCCCCGTTATTCAGAAAAATGGTAGCATTCCCTTTTGTGTAAAACCTGTCATTTTCCGCCGTTTCACTTATTTTTCAAAGCGCAGGCCGACCACCCGGCGGGGCAGGCCGGAAAGCAGTGCGATCTGCTCCTGCGTCAGGGGGTTGTAAGTCAGGCTCCATTCTTCAAAATTCGGGTCAATGAGCAGGCAGGCGGCGAAAAAGTCCGCTTCTCTTTCATAGCGGGGCGCGCACAGGTTGGTCAGGTCGGCGATGACCTGCGCGTTCAGGCCCGGATGAAGAAGCAGATGCCCCAGCTCATGGGCGCAGCAGTAGCCGCTTTCCGTTTTGGAGAGAGTCTCTTTTAATACAATGATCGGTTTTCCGGATTCGGTGCGAAAACAAAAACCGCGGACCTGCTCCGGAAGGTCCAGCCTCTGAACCTGGACCCCCATGCAGTCGCACAGGCAAAACGGAGAATTGCTCTGAAAACGCGCGGTAATCCGGTGCGCCAGCTTTTCGATTTCGTTCATCTTTACCTCCCGGAACCCTATTTCTTCGGAGAAGACAGGGCGGCGGCGACCCGGATGGCGTTCGCCAGCTTTTCGCGGTCGCCGGGGCTGATCGGCGCGCCGTTGAACATCAGCCCCGGCTGGCGTTCCAGCGTGCGCGCGAAACTGTCGATGACATCCCCAACGTCGCTGGAGCGCTCCGTTTCCAACAGCTCGTCCGTGCTGCATTCCAGTACGGACGCCAGATGCGCCAGCGCCGTGCTGTCCGGCACGCGCCGCCCCTGTTCATACATGCCGACGGCCGACGGAGAGACACCCAGGCGAGCGGCAAGCTCTTTCTGCGTCATCCCGCGCTCACAGCGCAGCTGCCTGATTTTATCGTTCAGCATTTCAAACACCCTCTGCGGTTTTCTTTATTTTATCACACATATCGTGTTGTTTCAAGAAATCTTTTGCCGCCAAAAGGATGAGTCCCAAATTTGACCCTTTACTTGTAAAATAAGAACATGCGTTCTAAAAAGTCTTGAAATGATTCTGGTAAGATGCTATTCTAAGTAAACAGCGGGCCGGAACGGTTTTCGTTCGGTGCAGCTCTGTACAAAACAGCTACACAAAACGTGTAGAGAAAGGAAGCATATGGACTATTGCAAATGGGGGATGGAGTATCTGCGGCAGGCGCAGAAGCTGAAAGAACATTTAAAGCCCTTGCGCAGGCAGCTGAAAAACACCTCCGGGGAGGACTGTGTTCTGCTCTGCCGGCGCATATCGATGCTCAATGAAATGCACCTGGAGCTTTGGCGCACGGGCCGGGATCTTCTGGAAAGGGGAGACGGAGAATGAAGCGGGGTTCCAATTTAAGCCTTGATTTGTTTGGGGACAGGCTGGATTTGAGCCAAAAGGGCTCTGACGACGGCGGCCGGCACAAGCGGATGCTCCGCACTATGATGCTTGCGGCGCAGGGCGAATTGACCGCCCGGCAGATGGAGTGCGTGCGCCTGTGCTACGAGGAGGGGAAAGGCGTGAGTGAAATTGCGGAAGAATTGGAGCTTTCTCCCTCCACGGTGTCCCGCCACCTGAAAAAGGCGCGCCTTCGTCTGAAAAAGATCCTGCAGTACTGCTATCCTTCGCTGAATGGAGACCGCCCGTCCGCGCAAAGAGCCGCGAACGGGCGGAAAGCAGCGGTCAGTCAGCCTCCGCACTCGCAAGAACGGACAGAAGACGGTCGAACTCTTCGCTGAATTTTTTCAGCCGGATCGGCCTTCCCTCCCGGTTGCAGAAACAGTGTCCGCTTCTGCCGATTGCGCGGAGACGCCCGGTTGAAAGGTCCGTGATGCGGTAGTCGATGGTCAGCCGGACTCCCTGATACGCGGAGACCCGAACGGAAATGCGAACCGTATCGCCGAATCGCACCGGGCTTTTATACCGGCAGGAGACCTCCGTCACGGGGATCATCAGGCCGTCGTCTTCCAGCTTTTTGTAGCCCCAGCCGATCTGTTCCAGAAAATCGATGCGGGCTTCCTCCATCCATCGGATAGTATTGGAATGGTGGATGATTCCCATTTTGTCCGTTTCATAATAATTCGCTTTGCGCAGGTAGGGCGCGGGGGCGGGCGGCGAATCCGTTTTCTCAAGGGCAAGCAGGCGTTTTTTGATTTCCAGTCCCGCGGCGTAGCCGACGAGAGAGCCGTCCGCCCCGACCACGCGGTGGCACGGAATCAGGATTGCGATCGGATTTTTATTGTTTGCCATGCCGACGGCGCGGGATGCTTTCGGGTTCCCGATCTGCTCCGCGATCTGCAGGTAACTGCGGGTTTCTCCGTAAGGGATGGTTTGCAGGGCGTCCCAGACGCGTTTTTGAAAGGCGGTTCCCTCCGGCGCGACGGGCAGGTCGAACCCGGTTCTTTTGCCGGAGAGATATTCTTCGATTTCCTCAGCGGCGCGGTCGGTCAGCTTCGAGCGGCGAAGCTCCGCGGGTTCCAACGCGCCGAAATGAACCATGGTAATCGCGCCTTCGGCGGACGCGACGGTTATTTTTCCGATCCGCGTCTCGTAAATACAGCAGGCTTTCTCTGATTCGACCGACGCGGGCTTCTTTTCACTTTCCGGCATTTTTGTCACCGCTCCCTTTATCTTTTCCCCAGTATAGCAGAAAACAGGACAATTGAAAACCGCCGCGGCGCGCAAAAGCGGGGCCGCTGCTTTCGCCGCGGCCCCGCCCAAAATGGGGAGAAATTCTTTTAGCTGATTTTATCTTTTGTCAGAACGGAAACGCCGGTATCCACATCTTTGTTTTCAATGGTCTGGCCGGAAAGAACGGCGACCGCCGCTTTCATGCCTTCATAGCCCATGACTTCCGGATTCTGCGCCATGGTGCAGAGCAGGGAACCATCCTTGATCAGTGAATAAATGGAGTCGGATTTATCAAATCCAACGCCGACCAGGTCGCTCTTGCCGGAGCCTTTGATCGCGTTGCCTACGCCGACGGTGCAGCCTTCGTTGGCGCCGAAGAGCCCGACCGCGCCCTGCGTGATGTAGTTGTCCGCGATATCCTGCGATTTTGCCGCGTCGCCCTCGCTGTACTGGGTTGCGAGAAGTTCATACCCTTTGCCGTCAAAGGCGGAACGGAATCCTTTTTCACGCGCGACGGTGGAAGCGGTGGCGGAGTTTACGTTCACAACACCGATTTTGCCGCTCGTTTTACCGGCTTTCTGAAGTGCCTCAAGCATTTGCTCGCCGGCCTGTTTGCCCGCCGCCTCATTGTTCGTCGCAAAGGTGGCTTCGCCCTCTGTCTTCGCGGCGGAATCCACGTAGATGATTTTGATTCCCTTGGATTTTGCGTCCTCCAGAGCGGAGGTGATGGCATCCGGGCCGTTGGCCGCAATCAGGATTGCGTCGGCGTTGTCGGCAATCGCGGTGTTGACGCGTTCAATCTGCTGCGCGTCGTCCTTTTTGTCGGGAGCCAGCCACTTGTAGTCGACATTGTTGAGCTCCGCGACTGCTTTTTTGCACCCCTTATCGACCGAAACCCAGTGCTGGTCGATGCTGTCCATGGTGATGAGAATTACTTTGTGGTTTTTTTCACCCGCGGCCTGGCTTGATGCGGCCCCCGCGGAAGAACCCGATTCGCCGCCCGCGGCAGAAGCGGACTGCGACCCCTGGCTGCAGCCGGCTGCCGCGCCGAGAATCATGACTGAGGATAAAAAAGCTGCCAACAGTTTCTTTTTCATACAATAAAACCTCCCTGTTTTTATGATTTAAAGCGGTTGCTTTAAATTATTTGGCCGAACTGACCTGAATGGGTAAAACGCGCTTTGCCTTTTTGCGGGGCTTGTTTTTGCGGATGACCACGTCGAGCAGGACGGAGATTACGACGATTGTGCCGATGACAATGTTGCGGATTGCGACGGGCGCGCCGGCAAACTGGAGCCCGTTCTGAAGCACGCCCCAGATGGAGGCGCCGACCACGGTGCCGACCAGCAGACCCTCGCCGCCGAAGGTGGAAATCCCGCCGATGGCCGCGGCCGCGACTGCGTACATTTCATACATGTTGCCGGCGTCCATGGTTCCCATCCCCGCGATGGCACAGGTGATCAGGCCGACCACGCACGCGCAGAAGGCGCTGACAACGTAAACAATGACGGTTGTATTCACCGAATTGACGCCGGAGAGCTTTGCGGCTTCCATATTGCTGCCGATGGCGTAAATATGACGGCCGGTTCTGGTTTTGCCAAGGAGAAAGTTAAAGGCAAGAAACAGAATCACCGCAATCCAGATGGTGTTGTACAGCCCCAGGGTTTTTCCGTAGTAAAACAGGTTCCGGAATCCCTGCGCCGAGTCGCCGATCGCGTCGGTGTTATAGTTGTTGTTGACAATCTGGGCGACCCCTCTTGCGATGGTCATGGTGCCCAGCGTTGCAATGAACGGCGGTACCTTGCACTTTGCGACCAGAGTGCCGTTTAAGACCCCGACCCCCAGACAGATCAGGATGGTAATCATCGTCGCGGCAAAGGGAGCGACCCCTTTTGTCATCAGCGTCGCGGAGATCATGCAGCTCATGCCGACCACCGAACCGATGGAAAGGTCGATGTTTCCCGTAATCAGCACGTAGGCCTGCCCGATGCCGATGATCAGAATCGGGGCGATCTGCCGGAGCAGGTTGCCGACGTTGCGCTCGGAATAAAAGGAAGAGCTCAGCATGCTGAAGACGATGCAGAGAACGATCAGGCCGGCGGTTACGGTGACGACCTGACCGACCCCCCGAATGGACATAAACCGTTTCCAGGCGTTTTGCCTGTCTTTTGTTTCCATATTCTAATGCCCCCGTATCAATAGTTTGCAGTCAGATTGCTTCCGGAAGACCGGATTTCGTGTCAAACGCGGTTGCGTATTTCAGGATTAGATCCTGGGAGGCTTCGCCGATCTCCATTTCTCCGGTGATTTTTCCGTCGCACATGACGAGAATCCGGTCGCTGATTCCGAGAATCTCCGGCATTTCGGAGGAAACGAACAACACCCCGATGCCCTGCTTTTTCAATTCGTTCATCAAATTATAAATCTCCACCTTGGCCGCCACGTCGATTCCCCTGGTCGGCTCGTCGAACATCACGACTCTGGAGTTCCGGGCGAGCCATTTCGCCACAACCACCTTCTGCTGGTTGCCGCCGGAGAGCGTCGCCACATTCACGGCGGAGGACGGAAGCTTGATATTGAGGTCCTGAATGGATTTTTCCGACAGCTTTTTTTCTTTTTTCCGGTCGATGACGCCGAACCGGTTGCTGAGCATGTCAAGGTTCGGCAGAGAAATATTGCTCTGTACGCTGAGCTTGATGCAGAGGCCGTCTTTCCGGCGGTCCTCCGGGACCAGCATAATACCCCCGCGGATTGCGTCGATGGGGCGGCGGATAACAACTTCCCGTCCGTCCAGAAGAATCTGCCCCGAGTCCTTCGGGTCCGCCCCGAAGATCGCGCGGGTGGTTTCCGTTCTGCCTGCCCCGAGAAGCCCCGCAATGCCGACGATTTCGCCCGCGAACAGATCAAAGTTGATGTCCCGCACCATTTTTCCGGCGTTCAGGTTTCTGACTTCCAGGATTTTTTCTCCGCGCGGGCAGGAAATCCGCGGGAATTTTTCCGTGATTTCACGGCCGACCATATTGGCGATGATTTCGTCCATGGTGGTATCCGCGAAATTCATGGAGGTGATGTAGCGGCCGTCCCGCATAATCTGCACACGGTCGGCGATATTCTGCAGTTCTTCCAGCCGGTGCGAGATATAGACAATGCCGCACCCGTCGCCTTTCAGCCTGCGAATGATCTGGAACAGCTCGTCGATTTCGCTCATGGTGAGCGCGCTGGTCGGCTCATCCATAATCAGGACCCGGGCGTCCGTCGACAGGGCCTTTGCAATTTCAACCATCTGCTGTTTCGAAACCGCCAGGTTTCCCACTGTTTCGGCGGGGTCGATATCCAGATTCAGCCGGGCGAGAATTTCCGCGGCGCGCCGGTTCATGTCCTTTCGCTGAAGAATGCCGCAGCGGGACTCTTCCCGGCCGAGAAAGATGTTTTCCGCCACGGAAAGATGCCTGCACAGGTTCATCTCCTGATGAATAATCGCGACGCCCAGCTCCTGCGCCTTCTTTGGATTCAGGTCTTCGACGGTTTTGCCGAACAGCCTGATTTCGCCCTCATCTTTTTGATAGACGCCGCTTAAAACATTCATCAGGGTTGATTTGCCGGCCCCGTTTTCGCCAAGCAGAGCTAAAACTTCCCCGGACTTCAGCCGGAACGACACGTCGTCCAGCGCCTTTACGCCGGGGAAGCTCTTGCAGATGCGGTCCATCTCAACCAGGTACTCCCCCACGAAGCTCACTCTCCTTTTCCATTGCGTCCGTCTTAACTGTTTTCAGTATAGCAGGATTACCTTTTCGCGGTAAGGGGAGCGCCTTTCGATTTAAGGGGGGTATTTTTCGGTATTTTTGATGTTTCCAAACAGAATTATTAAACTGATAATAAAAAATATAGGTAAATTAACGGCGAATCATAAAATGATTCCTTCGGAACGGAACAGGTAGAATTCGTTTCTGTAATACTCCTGACTGAACCGCCCCTTTTTCAGCAGGATCAGCCGGTCGGCGATAACAAGGGAATCCGCAAGATTCACCGACGGCATCACGACGGTAATTCCTTTTTGTTTCATCAGGCCGATCAGGTCGATCAGGTGCCTGCGCAGGTACATGTCCGCGCCCGCAAAGGGCTGCATGCAGAATACGATCTTTGGGTTTCCGAGCACCGTCCGGTAATAGACCAGATCGTACAGGGAGGGAAGGCTCAGTCCCTTGACGTTCGGCTCGTAAATGTCGTCGCCCACCAGCGCTGCGTATTCCTTTTCAATATGTCTTCTGATCCGTTTGCCGACGGGCAGGCGGTTTTGTTTTTCACCAATCAAAAAACAGAGGTTTTCAAGGTAGCCCATATCCTTGAAAACCATGCTTTTTGCGGGATTTTCGTCGATGAACGCAACCCCGTTCGCCGCGGCGCGCCGGGCCCGGCGCTGCGAGTAAGGCGCTCCGCAGAAAATGATTTCTCCGCTTTCCGGTTTCTGGTTGCCGTTCATTAACGCCATAATATCCCGCAGAACCGTGTTGTCGATGTCCAGCAGAACGGTGCATTCCCCTTTCACGATGGAAAAAGACATGCCGTCCATCGTTTCGGTCCGGATATCGCGGAACGAAAGAATTTCTTCTCCCGTGCGGGAAACCGGTTCTTTTTTTGGCAGATCGTCGAAACTCTTGCTGTAAAAAGGAAGCATATTCTTCGGCAGAAACTCCCCGCGGTCGAGTACCTTCAGAATTTTGCCGTCCCTCATCAGGGAAATGCGGTCGCAGATTTTAAACGCCTCTTCATGGTGGCTGCAAATATAAAGAACGGACAGGCCGTTTTTGCAGAAAAGCCGAAGCAGGCTGTGAAGGCTCATCAGATCCGCCGTGCTGACGGAGTTGCTGATGTCCCTGACAACGACGAGCTTTTCCCCCATCATCAGCGCGCGCAGCAACTCTACGGTGCATTTTTCGTAACGGGACAGGTTCGCGACCAGATCGCCGCCGTTGACTGCGATCCCCAGCCGACTTGTGAAAAGCTGAAGCTGTTCGTTCAGAACCCGGCGTGAGAGAACAAACTTTCTCACGCCCCGGCGCAGTACAAAAATATTGTCGGAGACGGTCAGGTCTTCCACCAAACGGCTTTTTTGCTCAATGACGGCGACCCGGTTCGGCGTCATGGGACTGTGCTGGTAGTTGTTGACCAGTGTTTCGTCAAAGTAAACGCGCCCGTAATGAATGGGCGCGTTTTGGCGGATCAGACGGATCAGGGATTCTTTTCCGTTTTCGTTCAGGCAGACAAGACCCATGATTTCGCCTTTAAAAATATGAAGATTAAAATTGTCCAACAGGGTCAGTCCGTCCTGAAAGGTGGTGACCTGATCCATCCTCAGTATCTCATTTTTCATAGGTGCCTCTGCCGTCCTTTTGAATCAGCGGGAGGGTAATCTCCACATCGGTGCCCACGTTCTGCGTGCTGTACATGCAGATTCCGTACTCCTCCCCGAACAGGAGCTTGATTCGGTTGTTGACGTTCACCACCGCGATTCCGCCGTGGGACTCTTTTTCCGGATTGATATAATCGAGCGTCATGTCGCCCAGCCGGCTGTTGATTTCGCGGAGACGTTCCTCCGTCATCCCGATTCCGTTGTCGGAGACGGTGATGATCAGGCGGCGGGTGGTCACTTCTATTTTGATTCGCAGCCGGCCTTCTCCGATGATCCGTTCAATTCCGTGGTAAATCGCGTTTTCCACAATGGGCTGCAGCGTCAGCTTGGGCAGACAGTAGGACATGATTTCCGATTCGTGGTCCGCGTCGTATTCCACGCTGAGGTTCAGCTTTTCCCCAAACCGATACCGTTGGATAATATAATAATTCCGGATGTTTGCCAGCTCGTCCTCCAGTGTGACCAGATTTTCGGAGCCTGAAATCGTGTAGCGAAAAAACGTGGACAGCGCTTCCGTCATCTTTGCCACGCTTTCAAGACCGGCACTGAGCGTCTCGCCCCGGATTCCCTCCAGCGCGTTATACAGGAAATGGGGGTTGATCTGGTTTTGCAGGGCAAGGTACTGCGCCTGTTTCTTTGTCGCGCTGATCAGCTTGTCCGTGTTCATGATCTCCTGAATTTTCCGTACGGCGTCTTCCATTTCCGGGCTGAGCGCGGTACGCTGACTGAACAGACCGTTCATGGTGTAGCCCGTGGAAAACAGGCGAAGCGCCCGGGAGTTTTCCAGATAAGGCCGGCGGATCCACCGCCAGAAGACGGCCGCCGCCGCGGCAAACAGAAGAAAGCCCGCGAGCACGAGCTTCATGTGGCGCTCTTCCCGAAGAGCCACGGCGGTCCACGCCGCCAGGTACAGAAGAAAACACGCCGCGCAGACGGCAATCAGCCATGCGACCCGGTTTGAAAGGTATTTGAATTTTTTTCGTTTCATGCCGTTTCACGCCCTAAGCATACAATTTACGGTATTCGTTCGGCTTGAGCCCCGTGAATTTTCTGAAACTTTTCGTAAAGTGCTTCTGATCGCTGTACCCCACCTGCTCACAAACCGCGGCAACATTCAGGTTCGTTTCCCGAAGAAGCCGCTTTGCCTCTTCCATCCGTACTTCCGAAAGATAGTCGACAAAATTGCTGCCGGTTTCTTTTTTAAACAGCGTGCTGAAATAGGTCGGGCTGAATCCCACCGTGCCGCTGACCTCTTCCAGCGTCAGCGCGCTGCGGAAGTTCTGCCGGATGTACTGCTTCGCCTGCCGGATGGGACGGGTGTCCGTTTGCCTTTTCTCTTCGGCGATCCGGTCCAGGGAGCCGGTAACCCGCGCGCAAAGAAAAGCGAACAGCTGCGAAACGCTGCCGCATCGGTTTGCCCGGGTCAGAAAATCATCCCGTCGTTCCCCGCTGCTTCCAACGGGGATTTTCAGGCCGCGCAGATGCGTCAGGTACAGGTCAAACGCCTGAGAAGCGACATAAAATATTTCCTCGCCGCTCAGCTTCTTTTCCTCTTCGATTTTTTTTCCGAGCTGCAGAATGCACGCCTGTACGGCATCCCGGTCCAGAATTTCCAGAAACAGAGAAAGCTTTTTGTCAAAGTCCGAAAGCAGGCCGTCCGCACAGCCCGCGGAAACAGATGGAGCCGCGGGCTCGATGAGCCGGTCGCAGCCAAAGACAAGCCTCTGTTCCACCGCGTATTTCGCGGACTGAAAGCTGCAGTGGAGCTTTCCAACCTCCGGCTCCGCCTCGCCGATTCCCAGGGTGAAGGAAAACTTTTCAAAGGCGGCCTTTTGAAGCATCAGTTCATCCAGAAGGGATTTCATGCTTTTTCGCAGATCCTTTTTTTGTTCGGGTGCGTAATTCAATACGCACCATGTCGTACTGTCCATAAAGCTGGTTTCCAGGTCGAAACAGATGCCTTTCAGCGTGCGGCTGATAATCTGGACGGCCTTGTCTTCCAAAATCCGGATGGCGCTGTCGTACTCGTCCTCCCATCCGCAGTCGATCTTTACCGCGCAGACCTGATATAGGCCGGGGCGGAACGAATAGCGATAGGTTCGGTTCACCTCGACCGGACCGGCCCCGTCCGGCAAAACCGCTTTCCCCGGCAAAAGATCGGCAAACAGATTCTGGCGCAGCTTTTCCGTACCGCATTTCAGCTGGTCGTAAAGCATCTTTTCCTTGCTGATCCGTTCGCTGCGCTGCAGGTGCTTCTGGCGCATTCGGTTCAGGGATGCCATCAGGTCTTCCTTTTTGATCGGCTTGAGAAGATAATCGCCCACACCGTACTTGATCGCGTCCTGCGCGTACTCAAAATGCTGGTATCCGCTGATGATAATAAAACTCAGGTTCTCGCTGAGCCCCCTGGCCCGGCGGATCATTTCGATGCCGTCGTAGCCGGGCATGCGGATATCCGTGATCATCAGGTCCGGGGAAAGCTCGCGGACCATGTCGAGGGCTTCCACCCCGTTGTGCGCGATTCCCGCAATTTCCATATCCAGCTCGCGCCAGTCGACCAGATTCCGGATCAGCTGGCACACCTTGTCTTCATCGTCTGCAATAATTACCTTGATCATTTTTTCTCCTTGTTTGCTTTGAGAAGGCCGAATCATTCGTCGAACAGTTCGGATTCGACAAATGCGCAGATCATATGATAAACGGACAGATGGTCCTCCTGAATCTGATAGGTTTCATTGTGCGGGGCGACGACGCAGCAGTCGGCGAGCTTCGCGAGCCGCCCCCCAGTTTTTCCGGTCAGGGCGATGGCAACCGCTCCGGCAGTCTTTGCGGCCATCAGGGCGTAAACTACGTTGGCCGCGTTGCCGGAGGTGCTGATGCCGAGCACGGCGTCGCCCGGCCGTGCGTAACCCAGAACCTGCTGAGCGTAAACCAGAGCGGGGTCCGCGTCGTTAGAGAAAGCAGAAATCAGTGCGGCGTGGGCGTTCAGGGAAATCGCCGGCAAACCGCGCTGAAGTTTTTCAGCCAGAAACTCACCGTCATTTCCAAATTCCTGCTTTAGCTGGTCTTTCGTTTGCTGTTCCAGCGGCCGTTTCAGCAGGAAGCCCTTCATCAGCTCCCCGACAATATGCCCGCCGTCGGCGCAGCTGCCGCCGTTTCCGCACACCAGCAGCTTTCCTCCGCCGCGGTAAACGTCCAGAACAGCGGCGCATGCCCTGTCGATGCTTTCGCGTACCGGCATCAGGTCGGGTCTTCGCAGGTAAAGCTGCTCCATGATTTTTTTACTGGATTCCTTCATGATCTAGCTCCGTTTCATAATTGTATTTGGCGGTCATCAGCGCGGCTGCGTCCCCGACGTTTTCCGAAAGCATGCTGGGCACGACCCGGCAGTTTTTACGGACGGCGGGCAGCGCTTCGCGCTCGATCACCTGTTCTGCAAAGGGGTAGATTTCGTCGTAACATCGGGCGAAGATACTGCCGATGACGATTCGCTCCGGATTGAGCACATCCATCAGAATAGACAGCCCTTTGCCGAGCTGAACGCCGACCCTGCGCAGAATTTCTCTTGCCAGCGGGTCGCCCGCCTTCGCAAATTCACCCACACGGGCCGCCGTAACGCCTTCCATCCCGGTCTCCCCCCGGCACAGGGCGGGCTGCTTTCCGGACTGCAGCTGCTCCAGAACCATCAGCTTTGCAAGCTGAGCGATTCCTCCGCCGCTGCAGAACCCTTCAAAGGACCCTGCCTTTCCGTAGCCGCACGGACCCCAGTTTTCCAGACGGATATGCCCGACCTCACCGGCCATGTCACACGAGCCCTTGTAGAGGCGTCCGTTTAAAATCAGGCCGGCGCCAAGGCCGGTTCCGAACGTGAGAAAAATCATGTTCGAACAGCCTTTTCCGGCGCCCAGCTTCCATTCCGCCAGAGCGCACGCGTCCGCATCGTTGCAGAGCCAGGCGCGCAGGCCGGTTTTTTCCGTGAAATAATCCGTGACCGGCACGCGGTTCCACCCGGGCAGATTCGGCGGGGAAAGAATCAGTCCCGCGCGGCTGTCCAGCGGGCCGCCGCAGCTGACGCCGATTCCGCAAACCCCGGCGATTCCTTCCGCCCGCCGCGCGCAGAACCGGATATCGTCCGACAAAAGTTTCAGCATTTTTTCCGCAGGCACGGATTTTGTTGGTCGGGGGGCACATTTATGTAGAATTTTAACTTGATCGTCCACGATCTCGCCAAGGGAAACGGCACATTTGGTACCGCCGAGATCTACGCCGATTTGCAACATAGGAACATCCCTCTTATTGTATGATTGTATACAAATTGTTTCAGCTAATTAAGATTATTTTATCTAGTAATACAAAGATAGTCAATACAATTCTGCTTTTTTAGGAACAGTCAGTGAAATGAGGGGAATTCGAGAAGCAGGTGGATCGGTAGATTGATTCAAAAATAAAATGTGAATCAAGTAAAAAAGCAATTGCAAAAAAAGCAGTGATGGATTATAATAACTATTAAAAATTATTATTTAATTTAATATTTAATTTAATTACTTGAATTGCATTAAAATTTCAATGCAAGATTCTGAAAGCCCTGTCGAATGGCAAGGGGCCAAAGCCGGGCTTTGGTAGGTAAGACAAACGGACAATAGCAATTCTTTCAGCAGAATCGGATCAAAGCCGCCTTGCTTTTTAGAAGCAGAGGCGAGCCGGGGGGGATATGTTGTTTCAGAGTATTCGAACCATGCGCGTCAGCGATCAAATTGTCTCTCAGATCCAGTGCCAGATTGTAGAAGGAAAGCTGACGGAAGGACAAAGGCTGCCGAATGAGACGGACCTGTCCAAACAGTTCGGCGTCAGCAGGGCGTCGGTGCGTGAAGCCCTGTCCGTGATGGAGTCGAAAGGCATTGTGGAAAGACATAAAAACGGGGGAACGTTTCTTTGCAGGTTTTGCCTGGAAACGATTCTGCAGGCGATCGATATTCCGCGAAAACCGGACGTCGAAATGTTTGAAGACCTCTATGAAGCGCGGCAGCTTCTGGAAATCAAAGTGGCGGAGCTGGCCTGCCGGCGGGCGGATGAGCTGGATCTGATGAAAATTGAAAGGACCCTGCGCCTGATGCAGGATAGCGTCGACCGCAACGACTCCGGAATTGATTCCGATATTTTATTTCACCAGTGCATCGCGATGGCGACGAAAAACCAGGTGATTGCGGGTATGGTCCGCTCCCTGGGGACCACCATGAAGGAAATGCGGGTCAGGACGTTGGCTTACCCGGGAAGGCTTGCAAAATGCTTGCAGGAGCACCGCGACATTTATCTTGCCATAAAAAACCGGGATGAAAAGGCCTGCTGCTCTTTGATGGAGCAGCATTTCGGCGAGGTCGCAAAGATCCGCGCCGCGATGCAGCTGCAAAGAAAGAACGATTCCCCGCGCAAAAAGCCGGAAAAAGTTTGACCGTGAGCATAAGCTCGTACAAATAGATTACATTTTGAAGAAGGGTGAATTATGAAAAAGAGAAAAATTACCGGGTTTGCAAGCTTTGCGCTTGCGGCATGCCTGCTGCTGTCTTCGTGCAATGGGGGAAGCACGGCGAGCTCCCAAGCCGCGGACAGCGCTCCCGCGTCGTCGGCAAGCAGCGATGCTTCCAGCGCGGCAGGTACCCAGGCGGACAGCGAAGAAAAATTGATTGCCGCGACGGACCCGTCCAAGCTTCCGGCGGCGGCTTCCGGCCGCAAAGACACGCTGGTTGTCGGCTGCGCCGATTTAAGCGGAATTTTCAATCAGCTTTACGCCTCGAGTGCGGACGACTGGCATGTTTCCATTCCGATTTCAGGCTCGCAGCTTCTCGATAACGACGATAAAGGCGAAATGATTCCCGGCACCGCTACATACAAGGTTTCCGACGACGGCCTGACCTATACCTTTACGCTCAAGGACGGAGACAAATACTCCGACGGGTCCCCGGTCAAGGCGGAGGACTATGTCAATTCTGTAAAGGTAATCTGCGACAAGAGCTATGACGGACCGTTGAGTCCGCTTTACAACTATAATCTTGTCGGCGCGCAGGATTATCATGACGGCAAGGCAAAAGATATTTCCGGCGTCAAAGTGGACGGCAACAAAATTGAATTCAAACTGAGCGCTCCGAACGCCAGCGCGATTTATCAGCTTGGCACTATCATCCCGATTTCCACGGCGAAGTACGGCAGCCTGATTAAACAGGGCGATGTCAACGGCATCAAGAATTTGTCCATGATTAATTATGTCACCAACGGCTCCTACACTCTGACCGACTACAAGGCCGGCCAAAGCGCGACCATGAAGGCCAACCCGAACTATTACAAGGGCGCGCCGAAAATCCCGACCATTATCGTAAAGGTAGTCGCCGAGGGCGAGGAAATGCAGGCGGTTACGACCGGAAACGTCGACATCGACGACGAGGTTTCCTGCAACGACGACCAGATCGCCATCGGTCAGCAGGCCGGTTTTGTCAACATGTGGGTTCAGCCTACGCTCGGCTACGGCTGGGTTGGCCTGAACCATAAGAACGATTTGTTCAAGGACCAGAAGGTTCGCCAGGCACTGCTGTATGCTCTGGACCGCAAGAGCCTTGTCAACTCGGTATACGGGCAGTACGCGCATGTTCAGAACATCAACCAGACCGCGCAGAGCTGGCTGTACACGGAAGACGGGATCAACTCCTATGATTACGACCTGAAAAAAGCCGCCAGCCTTCTGCAGGAAGCCGGCTGGACCAAGGACGCAAACGGCAACCTGACAAAGGACGGCAAACAGTTTAAGTTTACATTCTCCGCGACAAAGGGCAACGCCGTAACGGACGTGATGCTGCCGATGATGATTGACGCCTACAAACAGCTCGGGATTAACATGCAGGCGGAGTACGTCGACTGGCCGACCCTGCAGCAGAAATTCGAAAAACAGACTTACGACATGGCTTTCATGGCATGGGGGCTGACGCCGGATCCGGACGACTCTTATGTCTATTGCACCGGCGGCTCCGAAAACTACCTGGCCTATTCCAATCCGGAATTGGATAAAGCCTATAAGACCGCGCTTACCCTGACGGACGATAACCAGAGAAAAGCGCAGTACGCAAAGGTATATCAGATCATCAACAACGACCTGCCGAACTTCATTATTTATCAGCGCAGTGACTGCGTGGCGTTTAATACGCGCATTAAGAATTTCGCGTGCGCGCCGTACAATCTGATTTTTAATCAGTACTACAAATACGAATTGCAGTAACTTTGCGCATTCTTTTTCCGTAGGGGGAGCGGGAGAAGGGCCTTCGGGCCCTTTTCCCAGTTTTTGTTACTAAAGAAAAGGAGACGATAAATAATGAAACCGGTGTTACAAACATGAAAACATACGTTACCCGCCGCCTGCTGATTCTGATTCCTATTTTGATAGGCGTTTCCATCATAGTCTTTCTGCTGATTGCGTCGATCCCCGGTGATGCGATTGACGCGAAATTCGGCGCTTCCCGTCTGCCGGCGGAAAAAATTGCCGAAATGAAGGCGCTGCTCGGACTGAACCAGCCGGTGGGCGTCCGGTATTTGAACTGGCTGAAAAATGCCCTTCATGGGAACCTGGGGATTTCAACCCAATACAATCTGCCGGTTGCGACGGTCATCCACGATTTCATCTGGAATTCTTTCCTGCTCGCGATTGTTTCCTTTGTGCTGGAGCTGCTCATCGCGATTCCGGTCGGGGTGCTGTCCGCCACAAAGATTCATTCTTTCTTCGACAACCTCTTTACCGTGCTGGCGTTCGCGGGAATTTCCCTTCCGTCCTTTTTCCTTGCCCTGCTGCTGCAAAAGGGCTTTGCGGTGGACTGGAAGATGCTTCCCATGGACGGGATGCACACGGTCGGCGTAACGCTGGCCGGCGGAGCTTATCTGATGGATATCCTTTCCCATATGATTCTGCCGGTGATTTGCCTGACTACCATCAGCGTCGGGGGCGCTATGCGGTTTGTTCGCACATCCATGCTGGACGTCATCAATCAGGACTATATCCGCACCGCGCGCAGCAAGGGCCTGCCGGAGCGGATCGTCATTTACCGCCACGCGCTGAAAAACGCGGCGATTCCGATCATCACCTACATCGGCAACAGCCTGCCGGGCCTTTTTTCCGGCGCTCTGATTACGGAAACCGTTTTCGCATGGCCGGGGATCGGAAAGATATTTCTGGAGTCGATCGCCAAGCGCGACTATTTGTTCATGATGGGCTATGTCATGCTTGTTGCCCTGCTGACCATGCTTGGGAATCTGCTTGCCGATATCCTTTACAGCGTGGCTGATCCAAGAATACGGTTGAAGTGAGGGCGGTAAAATGACAACAGCAAAAAAGACGGCAAAACAGAAGGAAACCCAGCAGACGCCCTGGCGCCTTGCCTTTCACAGACTGAAAAAGAACAAACTCGCTCTAGTCGGGTTGGGCGTACTCGTTCTGATTTTTCTGGTTTGTTTTTTCGGCCCCTATTTCTCTCCTTATCCCGACGTCAATATGGTCGATCTGGCGCACTCGAAACAGCCGCCTTCCCCGCAGCACTGGCTGGGAACGGACCGCAGCGGCCGTGACATACTGTCGCGCCTGATGTTCGGCGGCAGAGTTTCCATGACGGTCGGCGCTGTCGCTACCGTGCTTGAGATTTTCATCGGCACGGTGTTCGGATGCATTGCCGGCTATTACAGAGGATGGATTGACACCGTAATGATGCGCGTCGTCGACATCGTTCTCTCTCTTCCCACCATGCCGATTCTGATTATGATCAGCGCTGTTTTTTCGGATCTGCACGTTGATACGAAAATCAGAATATATCTGCTCATGTTTATTCTGGCCGCGCTGGGGTGGGCCGGCATCTGCCGCTACTTCCGCGGGCAGGTTCTCTCAATCCGGGAAATGGAGTACATGCTTGCGACGGAATCCATGGGCATCCGCGACATTAAAAAGATTTTCAAGCATATCATTCCAAACGTGTTCCCGCTCGTGATCGTTACCGCAACGCTTGCCATCGGCGACACGATCCTGATGGAATCGACCATGTCATTCTTAGGCGTCGGCGTTCTTCCGCCTTACGCCAGCTGGGGCAACATCGTCAGCGAAGGTTCCAACATGGTGGACTTCACGCTGCACCCGTGGATGTGGATGCCGGCAGGATTTTGCATTCTGATCACCGTTTTGTGCATTAATCTGCTTGGTGACGGCCTGCGCGACGCACTGGACCCGAGAATGAATAAGTGAGGGGACGAAGTTTAGAATGGCCTTTATAGAATTTAAGAATCTGAGTACCTGGTTTTATACCGAAAGCGGGATTGTGAAGGCTGTAAACGGCGTCAGCTTTGAAATTCCGGAGGGCAAAACCGTCTGCGTCGTGGGCGAATCCGGCTGCGGCAAAAGCGTTACCGCGCTGTCGCTCATGCATCTGGTCCAGACTCCGCCCGGTAAAATTGTGGAAGGCGAAATCCTGATGGACGGAGAAGACCTTCTGAAAAAAAGCAACAAGGAAATGCAGCAAATCAGCGGCAATAAAATTTCCATGATCTTTCAGGAACCGATGACGTCCCTGAACCCGGTTTACACGGTCGGGTATCAAATCATGGAAAATCTGCTGTTCCACACGAACATCGGGAAAAAAGAAGCGCGTGAAAAAGCGATCGAAATGATCCGTCTGGTCAATATTCCGCGCGCGGAGGAAATTGTTGACTGCTACCCGCATGAGCTTTCCGGAGGAATGCGCCAGAGAATCATGATTGCGATGGCCTTAATCTGCAATCCCCGTTTATTGATTGCGGACGAACCGACAACGGCTCTGGATGTGACAATTCAGGCACAGATTCTGGACCTGATGCGCAAGCTGAAAGACGAGTTAAACATGTCCATCCTGCTGATTACGCACGATTTGGGCGTGGTGGCGGAAATGGCGGATTATGTTGTTGTCATGTACGCCGGAAAAGTCATTGAAAAAGGAAATGTTGCGGATATTTTTGCCCATCCGACCCACCCTTACACCGTCGGACTGCTGAAATCCAAGCCGGTCATCGGACAAACAGAGCACAACAAGCGTTTGTATTCGATTCCCGGCCAGGTACCGAACCCCGTCGATATGCCGGAAAACTGCTATTTTAACGAGCGGTGCGAATTTTGCACAAAGCAGTGTAAAGAGGAGATGCCCGTTCTTCGTGAGATCGAACCCGGACACTCTGTGGCATGCTGGGTAAAACCCGAACAATGAAAGGGAAATGACGATGGAAGATTACATATTGCAAGTAAAGGACCTGAAACAGTATTTCCCAATCCGCGGCGGAGTGCTTCAAAAGACAGTCGGATGGGTAAAGGCGGTCGACGGCGTTACGTTCAAGGTGAAACGCGGCGAAACGCTGGGAGTTGTCGGCGAATCCGGGTGCGGAAAGTCGACGCTGGGGCGCAGTATTATGCGCCTGTATCAGATGACAAGCGGGCAGGTGCTGTTTGAGGGAAAGGATTTTGGGAAGTATTCCAGAAGGCAGCTTCGCAAGCAGCGCCTTCAAATGCAGATGGTGTTCCAGGACCCCTATTCTTCGCTTGACCCGCGCATGACGGTGGGAGAGATCATCGGAGAAGCTCTGATGGATCACCATATCACAAACCGCAGCGGCATGCGGCAGAAAGTGAAAGAAACGATGGACCTGTGCGGTTTGCCGTCCTACTATATCAACCGCTATCCTCACGAATTTTCCGGAGGGCAGCGCCAGAGAATCGGCATCGCGCGCAGCCTTGCGCTGGATCCGTCTTTCATCATCTGTGACGAGCCGGTTTCCGCGCTGGATGTTTCCATTCAGTCGCAGATCATCAACCTGCTTTGCGAGCTGCAAAAGGAAAGAAAACTTTCGTATATTTTCATCTCCCATGACCTGTCGGTCGTCGAGTATATCAGCGACCGGATTGCGGTCATGTACCTTGGGAATATCGTGGAAACGGCGGCGAAGGAAGACCTTTACGCGCACCCTTCCCATCCTTACACGCAGGCGCTTCTTTCCGCGATTCCGCTGCCGGACCCGACCAGAAAACGCGAGCGGATTATTTTGAAGGGTGACATTCCGTCCCCGGCCAATCCGCCGTCCGGGTGCAAATTCCGCACGCGCTGCCCGATGGCCTGCGAAAAATGCGAAAAAGAAGTTCCGCCTTTTATCGATTTGGGCAAGGAGCATTATGTCGCCTGCCATTTCGCGAAATGAAACCACTGAACTTTTTAAAACTTGGGCAGGGCCCAAGACCCGACCTTCTGGAGGAGGAGCTCAGGCGGGAAGAAAAGCGCAAAGCCGAGCAAAAGGAGCAGCAGAACCGAAGCGAGCCGGCGGAGAAGTCCGCCGGAAAGGGAACGGGAGAAAACAGGCCCGATTTTGAAGGCAAGGATATTCTTGCCATGATTATCGCGATGTTCCAGCTGATTCTACCATGGATCGCGGTCGGAATTTTGGCGTATTTCCTGTTGATGTTTTTAATCACCAGAATATAAAATGGCCGTGTCGTGTTACGGCAGGCCGGAGATTCCAGAATGAAAAGCGGAACGCCTGATTTTTGGCGTTCCGCTTTTCAAATACGGACCCCATTTTATCCCCGTATGTAAAATACGGGGTGAACCCGAATAAAAATAATCGCCCAGCGGACTTCTTGTCGGCTGGGCGATTATTTTTATTTATTTGCCAAAACAATTTTGATTTTACAGGAGTTACCTATGAACGAAAATAAAATTAATTTTTGAATTTTAGCCTTAATAGGACAAATTTTCAACAGACGGAAGGGGTAGTTGCAGAAAGGTGCTGCGGAATATAACCCGCGCAGTATACGCAGATCAATGATACCGCAATCGCTTTCTGCAATTAAAAATTTGAAAGGCAGGAAAAAAGATGGTTTATTCAGTCAGCGACTACAAAATTGAAATCGGCGCGCCCGTAAAAACGGGGGAACCGCAGTTCAGCACGATCTCCAATGTGGAAAGTATGGAAATGAAACTGAAAGGAACGACAAAAGCATGGAGTCCGATGGAGCTAAAGGGCTGGGCCCGCAATATGGTAACAGGGAAAACGCTCTCACTGACTTTTAAGGGAAAACGCTGCTACGGCGATGCCGGCAACGACTTTGTTGCAAACAAGCTGCTTTCCACCGGAAGCGACTGCGCGGCTGTTCTAAAAATCACGTTTCCCAACGGCGATGCGCTTGTCTGCGACGGGCTGGTTGACATTACATCTTCGTTCGGCGGCGCTTCCACCGATATGGATTCGATGGAATGGACTTATACCGTCGACGGAAAACCGGAGTATCAGGAAGCGGCGCAGGCGTAACGCAGCGCGGCAGGAACAAATTGTGCTGAAGACCGTCCGGGCTTTCAAAAGCCCGGACAACTGATGAAAGGATGAACCTGAATGAACATCAACCTCGATGAATACCTGGATGAAATGCGTCCCTGCGTTACCATTTTCGGAAAATCCTACGAAGTGGACAGCGATTTTAAAAAGGTCCTGAGCATGCAGCGTTTTGCCTCTGATTTAAAAGGAGACGCGGACTCCATTCATCAATTTCTCGCCTTTTCGCTGATCGGAGGAGAAACGGCCGCGGATGAAATTTTATCGCACCCCATGCCGTTTTCTGTTCTTCAAAAGCTTGAAATTGCCGTAATGGCGGCAATGACCGGAAAAAAGCCGGAAGAATTGGAGGGACAGCTTGACACAGAGAAAAAGCCCTCCTTTCGCACCGGCAGCCACGGCAAGAAATAACGGATTTGATTCGGAATACGATTATGATTTGATCTGTGCGTCGTTCGCCGCAGCTTACGGCCTTCGTCTCAGACTTCCTGAAATTCGCATGAGCTGGAAAGAATTCAGCGTGCTGCTGACGAACCTTCCGGCGGAAAGCCAGCTTGCACGTGCCATCGCGATACGTACTGCAGAAGGAGAAGAATTGAATAGGCTTTCGGCGCCGCAGAAAAAGCTGCGTGACGATTGGTATGCATGGCTGAACAAGCGCACAACAACCGCCGAAAAGGCGGCGGTCGGCGGACAACTGCAAAATACCTTGAAATCAATGTTTTATGAAAGGAGGAGTTAAATGGCTGACAATACGGAAGACATCGCCTTGTCTTATCAAATGAACACGGACTCTCTGTTGGCGGAAGCCGCTCAGGCGGGCAAAGAAGCGGCAGAGCAGCTAAATACAAGCTTAACGGCCGCGCTTTCGGGTCTGGGAGACAGAATTGCGGGCAGTTTGCAAAATGAAATCGGCACTGCCTTTCGCAAGGTTCTGCCCGTATTTTCTTCCGAGACACAAACAATAACTGGCTCTTTGAATCAGATCATCGTGTCCTTGCAGTCGCTCGGAGCCGCTGTTAGTCAAAATTTGGGTGCTGCGCAGGGGCAGAAAGCGCAGGGCTTCTCAAGTGCATTGCAATCTGCGTTTGCACCGGTTTCCGGCGTCGTTCAAAACATCGTTGACCAGTTGGGGAAATTCAATACGGTTCATCAGGCATTTGAAACCCTAAAGAATCTGAAAATCAACTTTGAACCACTGAAAAAGGCTTTTACAGGAATCTCATCCGTAGCAAGCGGGTCCGCTTTACCTATTCTGGCGTTTGCCGCAGCCGTCACGGCAATTGCTTTGATCGCAACGTTAATCATTAAAAATTGGGGACCCATCAGTGCTTTTTTCAAAAACCTCTGGAACGATCTGATTACGGGAATGGCCAATCTGTGGAACACCATTACCGGTATTGTGAAGAAAGTTGTTCGGCCTTTGATCCAGGCAATTATGACTCCGTTCGGCGGGCTTCAGGCGAGTTTTTCCCAGATTTTCAGCGGAATTCAGAAGATTTTTACGGGCGCGTTCACGGTTTTAAAAAATGTGCTGATGGCCCCGATTCTGATTATCTGCGACCTGGTCACCGGGAATTTCGGAAAGATCGGGCCTGACCTGCAAAAAATCTGGGCGAATATCACGAAGGGCATCCGACAGGTATGGACCGGCATTCAGCAGTATTTTACAGGACTTCTGACGGCAATCGCAACGATCTTTAAAAACACCTGGAACGGATTCATTACGGTTGTGACTACAATCGGGACCAAAATTAAAACCGGCATCACGACGCTGTGGAACTCGATCATCAGCTGGTTCAGTTCCCTGCCGGAAACCCTAAAAAATATTGGCGCAAACATGTTTAACTCGATGAAAAACGGAGTGGAGAGCACGGTTCACACGGTGGTCGATTCCGTGAAATCAGGAATCGGAGCGGCTATCGACTGGATTAAGAATCTTCCAAAAGAGGCGATTCAGTGGGGCAGTGACATCATCGGCGGAATCGCCGACGGAATCAGGAACGCGGCAAAAGCGGTTGGGGATGCGGTAAACGGCGTCGCGAATGATATTCGCAAGTTTCTGCATTTCAGTGTTCCGGACGAAGGACCTCTGGTCGATTTTCCTGACTGGATGCCCGATATGATGAAGGGACTTGCTTCCGGAATTCGGGAAAACAAATCTCTGGTTACCGCTGCTTTGCAGGACCTGACCGGCACGATGACGCTGAGCCTGAGCGCGGTTCCGGCCGGTGGGTATTCCGGTTCGCAGCAGCCCGGCGCGGTGTCTGCCTCCGGACGGACCGGTCCAACGATTGATTATCACCCGGTCTTTCAAAGCCCCAAGGCACTCAGCTATGGGGAAGTCGCCCGGCAGGAGCGGATGAACGCGCAAAGACTTTCACTCTACTTTCGGAGGCGCTGAATGGAACTGATTTGTGAAAATGGAAAAGGCGTGAGGCTGGCATTCGGCGAGTCGGCCCCCTTCTGGCTGATTGCCGCGCACGGCCTTGGGTCGGATTTTAACGTCTACACCTCCAAAAGCAGCGGGCAGGACGGAGAAAACTACAATGGGTCGGACGCGCAGAAGCGGAACATCGTTCTGACGCTGGAACTGGGTCTGAGGGACTACGACAAACAGATCGAGAAGCTGTACAGCTTTTTTCAGAAGGATTCGCCCGGCACGCTGATCTTTTCGGGCGACGAACCCCGGAAAATCCGCTATTATGCGGAAAAAGTGGAGCCGGAAGCGGAAAGCTTCTCGCCCGCAGGCAGCTCACCGTACGAAACGCGGAACGTTACGATTTCCCTGATCTGTCCCGACCCGAAGTTTTACTCGGCCGAAGACCGGCTGACACAGCTTGCCGCCTGGAACGGGCTGATCGAGTGGAACCTGGAGATCACGGACGAACCGTTTGCCATGACGGAAAAAACGAATACCCTGATCGGCAATGTCTGGAACGGCAGCGCGGTTCCCATGGGACTTACCGTGAGGTTTGCCGCATCCGGCGAGGTCGTCGGTCCGTCGCTGTATGATGTAAACCGCCATGAACTCATGAAAATCAACGCAACCATGCATACCGGCGACCAGATTGTCATCACGACCGGGACAGGCGGCAAGCGGGTTCGCATGACTTCCGGCGGAGTGACCAAGAACATCAATAATCTAATGGCGTACCCGCCCGTGTGGCTTCAGGCGTATGAAGGCGACAATCTTTTCCGGTACGACGCCGATTCCGGAATCGACAACCTGAGCGTGTCCATCCTCAGCACACAGGCTTATTGGGGGGTGTGATCGACGGAACTGTACGTGTATAACGCCGCGCTGGAACAGCAGGGCGTGCTCGACGGGTTTACTTCCCTGCGATGGAGAAGGCGGTTTTTTGAGCCCGGAGAATTTGAACTCCATGCTCCGGCAAATCAGGATACTCTGTCCCTTCTGACAGCCGGGAATATTCTGCACCGCCTGGACCGTCAGGAAGCCGGAATCATTGAAAGCGTTAAAATTACCTCAGACAGCGAAACCGGCGATGAAATCGAGGCGGCGGGACGGATGGCCTCTTCTCTGCTGAGCAGGAGGGTAATCCAGCCGGCGGTTAGTTTTTCCGGTACGGTGGAAGACGGCATGCGGAAAATCGTCGCGGATAACGCAATCTCCTCGCGCCCGATCGATTTTCTTACCCTGGGAGAATCCGGCGGATTCGCGCCCCTGTGCAGCTTTCAGACATCCGGCAAGAATCTTCTGACGGTTCTGAAAGCACTGGGAAAATCAGCCCCGCTCGGTTTTCGGCTCCGTCCGGATGTGCAGAACCGGAAGTGGATTTTCGAGGTGTATTCCGGCGCCGACCGGACGGTTGCGCAAGCCTTGAATCCCTACATTTTGTTCAGCGACGGCTTTTCCAACATCAGCGGGTCTTCCTACACGCTGGACACCACCGGCTTCTGCAATTTTGCTTATGTCTGCGCGGCGGAGGAGGACGGTACCGCTGTCCTTGCGGAAGCGGACCTGACAAACGGCGAACCGCGCCGGGAGCTTTGGGTCGACGCGGGAGACCTTCAGAAAGGCAGCCTGACGGACGAGGAATACCGGGAGCAGCTTCGGCAGCGGGGAATCCAAAGTCTGGCGGAGGCCGCCAAAGCGGAAAATTTCGAGACGTCGGCGGTTGATACGGAGAATTTCCGCTATCGGACGGACTGGGACCTCGGCGACATTATCAGCTTCGAAAAGTGGGGGCTGCGCCTTGACCAACGAGTCACGGAGGTCGAGGAAGTTTATGAAAACGGAACGGCAACAATCACGCCGGTATGCGGGACCCCGCTGCCGGAAACTTTGGACTTAGGGAGTGAAGGATAAATGGCTGAATCGAGCGGATTTTTTCGCAGCGTCGGCGGCGACAGAAAATACACGGTGGATTTCCTCGCGAAATGGGTCGCGAGTTTTCTGAGCAACGGAGTCTACACGGACGCCCTTGCGGTAACCGCGGACGCAAACATGCAGGTGCTTGTCCCGTCGGGGCAGGCGTGGATTAACGGGTACTACTACCGCAGCGACGCGGACATTCCGTTTCAAATCCGGAACGCCGACGGCGTTTTGAACCGGAAAGACACGGTTGTGCTGCGGTGGGATTTAAACGAACGGAGCATCTCGGCACAGATATTGACCGGCGCGCCCGCAAGCAATCCCGTCGCCCCGGCAATTGTCCGCACGGCGGAGCAGTACGATCTGAAGCTCGCGGAAATCAGCATCCCGGCGGGCACGACGGCAATCACGCAAAGCCTGATTACTGACACGCGGCTGGATAACAGCGTCTGCGGCATCGTTCACGCGGTCGTGGACCACATTGACACAAAGACGTTTTACAATCAGGTTGCTGCGGATTTGGCAGAATTTAAAAGCAGCAATGAAGCCGATTTCACGGCGTGGGTAAACGGGCTAAAAGATATTCTGGACGAAACAACCGCCGGGAATCTGCTCAATTTAATCAACGAACATAAAGCCGACACCGTCGCCCACATGACGCAGGCACAGAAGGACCAGCTTGCGGCTGCGGTGCCGAACAGCAGGAAAATCAACGGGCACGCGCTAACCGGGGACGTGAATCTGACTGCCGCTGATGTGGGAGCGGCGAGGGTAAGCTCTATCACCGCCGCGACTCTCTCCGCCTCCGGCTGGGCCGGTTCCGCCGCCCCGTACAGTCAGACGATCAGTGTATCGGGCGTGACGGCAACCAGCGCGAATGAAATACTCCCGGGCGCGTCAGTCACGGCGGACGAACTGGAAGCCCTACAGGCCGCGAACATTCAGGACGGCGGGCAGGCGGCGGGAAGCATCACATTGAAAGCGTGGGGGGACAAGCCGACCATTGATCTTCCTGTCCGAATCATTGTCAGGGGGGATTTGTAATGCCAAATATTATCAGGGTTGGCGGGAGTGGGGGTTCAGATCTAAAACTCAATGTATTCGCCCAACCGGACTTGCCGACCAATAAATTCGACGGGATTCTGCTTCAAACCGGCTCAAAAGAAACGCTGAAAAAGATTGTATTTGATGATAATATTTGGGCGGCGGGGCAGTGGCAAAACCCTAGTTTAGTGACTAATATGCCGGGATCACGGTACAGCGCTTGCTGTGCTTTAGTCGGCAGCGAGGTTTATATCTTCGGTGGATACAACGGAGAAGACAATTTATCCTCCGCAATCAAATATAATCCGTCCACAAACACATACACCAGTATAGCATCAATGCCGGAAGCGCGTGGGGGTGCTTGTTGCGCAATCGTTGGTGGCGAGGTTTATATTTTTGGGGGATACAGTGGCGCCGGTTATTTATCCTCCGCAATCAAATACAGCCCATCCACAAATTCATATACTAGCATAGCGAGCATACCGGGGGAACGAGCAAGCGCTTGTTGTGCTGAATATAATGGTGAGGTTTATATCTTTGGGGGATACAACGGAGAAGACAATTTATCCTCTGCAATCAAATACAATCCCTCCACAAATTCATACGCTTCGATTGCAGATATACCGGCAAATCAGGCTTACGCTTGCTGCGCTTTAGTCGGAAGCGAAGTTTATATTTTTGGGGGATACAGATACCCCTCCACTTTTTTTCCCTCCGCAATCAAATACAACCCCTCTACAAACACATATACCAGTATAGCATCCATGCCAGAAGCGCGGGGGTATGCCTGCTGCGCTTTAGTCGGAAGTGAGGTCTATATTTTTGGAGGATATTACAACCATGCTACCTTATCAACAGTATTTCATTACATGCTAACCGCGAAGCAATATCCAAATTCTCCATCCTTTTTAATTTACCGCATAAACGGCGATATCACACATGAAGCGTCGATTTCAAAAGGCAAATTAATCGATTCTATTCCGATCAATTTCAAAGATTGTATGCTGTTTAAAGACGGCGAAATAACATTTCCAGCGCTTTATATTGGAGATGGAACACAATGGAATTTAGCGCGCCCAGCGCAATAAAGGAGGCATATATATGACAGCATCGGATTTAACGTACACAACTACAGATACCGGATACACGATCTTGCTTAATGGTAAGCCTTGGATTGTGCAGGACGGTGATAATCCGTATTTCCCGTATGCAGGAGACACAATGGCAAACAAAGCGCAAACTCACATTGCTGCGATTCTTGCAGAACAGCAAGCCGCCGAAGAAGCAAAAGGCCAGCCGACCATTGAAGACCGTGTTTCCGCTCTGGAAG
The DNA here is from genome assembly GCF_046707225.1 of Caproicibacter sp. NCBI lineage: Bacteria > Bacillati > Bacillota > Clostridia > Eubacteriales > Acutalibacteraceae > Caproicibacter > Caproicibacter sp. The sequence goes on from NZ_JBJKOP010000040.1 coordinate 108,036, forward strand.
CGGCGCAGGTCGCGGCATTGGGGGTGTAAAGGATGACTGGATATGCACTGTTTTTTAATGTGCAGTACAAAATGTTTCAGGCTGATAATACCAAAGGCGTTTCGGCTGACAGATTAAAAACGGCGGTTACGAAAAGCTATATCACCGCCGACGACTACAAAACAATCACCGGCGAAGAGTACCGCGCGGATTAAGCTCATCGAGTTTAACGTGTAAAAATTGTTATCAAACAAAACATAAAAAGCCGGGGCACTCATACCAAACGGTATTGGGTCGCCCCGGCTTTTTGCCGTGTATTTGAAAGGAATCGCCGGCTGACCGGCTCAATGGATGACGGTTTTGCAAAAAGGCCCGCCTGCTTTTTACACGGATTGGTTTCAGAGGGGAATTCCTGTTCAGCAGAGGGTTACATGTTCTTTTTCTGGTCGTACTGCGGGTTGAACGCGTAGAAATTCTTGGAGTCGAGACTGTCGGTGATAATCCGCAGACCTTCGCCGAAACGCTGGTAATGTACGACCTCGCGCTCGCGCAGAAAACGGATCGCGTCGCGCACCTCGGGGTCGTCGTTGCAGTAACGCAGAATGTTGTCATAGGTCAGGCGGGCTTTTTGCTCGGCGGCCATGTCTTCGTGAATATCCGCCAGGGAATCCCCGGTGGAAGCGAGCGTTGCGGCGTTGAACGGCACGCCGGACGCGTCGGCCGGATAAATGCCGGTTGTGTGGTCGATAAAATAGGCGTCGAAGCCGGCCTTCTTGATTTGCTCCGGGGTCTGGTTGCGGGTTAGCTGGTAGACAATGGTTCCCACCATTTCCAGATGCGCCAGCTCTTCCGTGCCGATATCGGTCAGGATCGCCTTGAGCTCCGGGTTCGGCATGGTGTATCGCTGGCTCAGATACCGCAGCGACGCCCCCATCTCTCCATGCGGTCCGCCGAATGGCTTACCGCGATGATTTTTTACCGGTAATACAGGCTGATTCGGTTTTGCGCGCGGTCAAATATGATCTTTTGGACCAGACACCGCAGCAGCGCATTTTTTTGGTCGGGGGGAAAAGCGCCGTCGCGGAGGAATAGAATCAGGTCCGACGGAACGGCGGGCTGATTCCCGCCGGGAAGCCGGTTTAAATCCGTTTCCAGCGCATGGCAGGCGCGTTCGATCTCACCGCGTTCCTTTAAGTATTCCGCTAAATTCTCCGCGCCGCCCAGGTAGGCCTCCCGCAGCCTTGAAAGGCGGCGGCGCTCTTTCTTCAGCCGCAGGCGAAGCAGCCCGCGCTCCTCGCTTTCCTCCCCGGGAAGAAGGGGAGAAATCCGCAGGGCGGTTGCTTGCAGGTCGTTTTCCAGCAGGGAGACCACCATGGCTTCCAGTTTCCGCGTGGAAATAGAGTGGGATTCCTGACAGGCCCCGTGACTGTATCCGCCGCACTGCATGCTGCCCGAGGAGGAGGGGACCAGAAGCGATCCGCAGCCGGAACAAAAGACCAGCCCCCTCAGCATGCACGGCGGCGCGCCGCGTCTGCGGGCCGCTCCGGGGCGCAGACGGCTCTGGGCTTCCTTCCAGAGCGTTTCCGAAACGATCGGTTCATGGCAGCCCCGCGTCAGAAGCGTATCGGTTTCCGGGGAACCCCGTCCCAGCGGCCCGCCGGGATTCCACCTGAGCGCCCCGCAGTAGACCGGGTTTTTCAAAAGGTAGCGCACGGCGCGCGGCTCCCATTTTCCTCCGCGCCGGGTGCGAAGGCCCGTTGAGTTGAGCTTTTCCGCAATTTCGCCCGGAGACGCGCCGCGGAGGAAATCGGCGAAGACCAGCCGGACCGCGGCGGCCTCCTCCGCGTCCGGAACAAAGCGCTTTTCCGCCATCCGGTACCCGAACGGGGGGCCGGCGGCCGGTTCGCCCCGCGCGATTTTTTCCCGCATGCCGCGGCGGACCTCTTCGGCGAGATTCACGCTGTAATACTCGTCCATCGCCTCAATCATCGCTTCCACCAGGATGGAGGTCTTTTCATCGCCGAGCGGCTCGCTGACCGAGATCACCTCGATACCCCGGCGCCGCAGCAGGGTCTTGTAAAGGACGCTGTCCGCTCTGCTGCGCGCGAAACGGCTGAATTTCCACAGAAGGATGCAGTCGAACGGGCGCGGCCTGCGCTGCGCCTCGGCGATCATGCGCTGAAATTCCGTGCGCTTTTTCGCTCCGCGGCCGCTCACGCCGTCGTCCTCGCGGAAGATGTATCGGTCCGGCAGCAGATAACCGTTGCTCTTTGCGTAGTCGCGGATGCAGCTGAGCTGGCTGTCCGGGCTGTATTCCAACTGGTCGCTGGTGGAAACGCGGATATAGGCCGCCGCGGTTTTCATGGAAAGTCACCCTTTGCGCGGGAATCGGCGGGGGATAGGACGGGCCGACGCCCCGTATAAATAGAAACGGGGTGAGTAAAATGAAAAAGAAGCCGTTTCGGTTTACGGGCGAGTGCTATTCGGCAGACCGGTCCGGGGCTTTTTCGCTCAGAAGGCGGACCGAATTTGAACAGCTTCCGGAGCCCGGCAGCGGCGGGTTCAGGGTGGTCGGCTGCCGGGAATATCTGCCGCGGGAAGAACAGCTCCGGCAGGACCGGGAACGGATGGAACGCGCGGAGCGGGAGATGAACGCGCGTCCGTAGACGGTTTCGGCCTATTTCCATTTTCGCGCTCCGGCAATATGCAGATAGCGGACCTGTGAGAAAAAATAATGGTCCAGCGGTTTCATGTAAACGTCATAGGTGTGCGCCGCAACATAGATTCCGTCTTTTTCCACGGCGACCACGACGGGAGTATGGTAAAAACGCGCTCCGTTGCCCAGTTGGACCAAGTCGCCCGGCTGGATGCCGGAAGCGTCGGTTTCGACGGCGAAGGGCCCCGGCCCGCGGTTTCCGACCAGGAAGTCGTGCAGGTATTCGACTCCGCTCCAGGAGGCGGTCCGGTCGCTGGGACTGTTGTAGTACCAGCCGGTGTCTTTTTGATAGTTCATCACGCCGCACCCGGCAAATACGCACTGGGAGGCGAAATTGGTGCAGTCTCCGCCCATCCCGTCAAAGCTGTAATATTTGGGGTTTCGGCTCGTTGCCCACTGTTTGGCGTAGGCGACCGTTTTTTTCCGGTCGTAGGAAATTTCGTTCAGCATTTGGATCCCTCCGGTTTTATGGCGGCTTTCCTATCATCCTATGCTGTGAAAGAAGAAAGTATCCTTTTTCCATCATACCGAAGAGCCATTCGGCCCGCCATACTGCGATATGATCAGTTTGGCGAGCGCGGGATTCGGCGTTTTGATTTTCACCGGGTATTGCAGCCTTTTCTCATAAATCCACATTTATTTTCCCTCCTCGCTCAGTTCCCACGGCCAGGGTTCCGCAATCCAGGCCCAGCGGTTGGTGTTCTGCGTGGTTTCGTTGATCGGTCCGTAAGCGGCCTCATATTTCGCAACGAGGTCGTCGGTGATTTTTTGGTACTCCGCCATTTTGGCAGCCGCGGTGCAGTCGCCCGGGTGAGTGTCAAGGTAGATGTGAAGTTCCCACATCGCGAAGTGATTCGCGTTGATTTTTTTCATCAGTTCTTCTTGTTCGCTCATTTTGCCATCCCTCCGCCTAAAAATGGTTTATTCAGTTCCGGGAAAATCGTCCCGTAAACAAGCCCGCGCTCCGCGGGATAGGTGGTATCAAAGTGCTGGAACGGAACATAGGCCATTGCTACCGGAGTCTCCGCCGGAAAACTCGGCCGGTTCGGCAGGCAGCCCTGTCCGCCCATATAGTCGCTTTTCACGCCGCTTTTGGTTTCGGTCTGCGCCGGCGAGACCGCGCTGTTCATTTTATTCTGCGCGTCTGAGGCTCCGGAAAGCATTCCCTTGTTGCCGGAAGCCGCCGGGGAAACGGCGGATGCATTCTGGGCGCCTGCGACGGCTCCGCTGTTGCCGGAGGCCGTCGGGGATACGGTTTGATTTGTCATGGGATTTTTGCCGGAGTACTCTGAAACAGCACCATTGCCCGCTGTTGCCGGGGATGTTGCCGTTCCTGTTTTGGGATTCTGTCCGCTGGAATATTCCGAAATGACACCGCCGCTGCTGCCGCGTGTTTTGACGGTGCTGTTTTTTGCGGTCGATTCCGGCGAGACCGCCGGGGAGGACTTCGAATTTTGTGCGCTGTTATATTCAGCCATCATATTATTTGAAGGATTTCCATAGTCAAGCATGATGTTTCTCCTTTCGCGAAACTGGATGTTTCTCATCTCATATTATGCAAAAGATGAAAGACGGTGTTATTGCTTATATCATTTTATCGGATTTATTGACACATTGGAAAAATAGAATCTGACGGTTTTTGGCATTTTCATTTGCATTATCAGTTTCGCCACCGGAATTTTCAGCGCATAGCCGCGGCCGGGCCGGGCTTGCCCGTGCCGGCCGCGGGCCCCGCGGGGCGATTAATATGGATTTTACTTGTATAATCAGGCGGGATGTTATAAAATATATAAGTTATAGTTAAAAAAAGACATTGAATTCTGGAGTTGAAGTATGGCGGAAGAAAAGAGAAAATTCGGTAAAAATCTTTTTGTAATCATTACGCTGATTCTTTCCGTCGGCATCCTGTTGTATTTTCTTTTCACAACGGGCGGAGGAATTGAAACACTCGCCCGCATTGCGAAAACCCTGCGTCGAACCTGGCTGCTCGCCGCGGTTCTGGCGGCGGTGGCCTGCTGGCTGCTGGAAGGGTTTGAAATTAACCTGCTGTGCCGGCACATGAAACCGAACTGGAAGTTCTCACGCTCCTTTTCCGCGGGGATGATCGGCTTTTTGTACAGCGCCGTTACCCCGTTTGCCACCGGCGGACAGCCGATGCAGATGTACACGCTCAGCAACATGGGCATGGATACCGGTATGGCCGGCTCCGTCGTCGCGGTGAAAACCCTGGTCTACCAGGTCGTAATGGTTCTGTACGCGCTCCTGATGGTAGCCACAAAGCTCCATTATTTTCAGACAAGCGTTACCAATTTCGCGTTTTTAACCGTAGTCGGCCTGTTTTCCAACTGCATTTTTATCGCGCTGGTCGTGCTGTTTATGCTCAGCGAAAAAACAACGGACCGAATCCTTCGATCCACGCTTCTTTTGCTCCACAGGTTCAAACTGTGCCGGCATCCGAAAGCGCGCTATGAAAAAATCCACAGCCAGCTGCAGGTTTTCCACGACGCCTCTAAAATAATGGGAAATTCCGCGCCGCTTTATTTGAGCGTCATGGCTTCTGCGGCGCTGCAGATTACTCTGAACAGCCTAATTCCGTTTTTTATCTACCGCAGCTTTAATATGCAGGGGGCTTCGGTTACCGCCATGATCGCGGCGCAGGTTTTTGTGGCGATGGTTTCGGCGTTTGTGCCGCTTCCCGGCAGCTCCGGCGGGGCGGAAAGCAGCTTCTATCTGTTTTTCGGGCTGTATTTCAAATCGGCGATCTTTCCGGCGATTCTGCTCTGGCGATTGATCACCTATTACTCCAATATCGTGTTCGGCGGGATTTTCGCCTATGTCGGCAGTAAGATGAAGACGGAAAAGGATTCCAATTAGCATCTTTTTATTGACAAATAAAACAGGGGATGCTATACTGCGACTGTATTAATAAATATAATACGGTAAATACAGTGAGGTGAACAGGATGTTCGTGCTGGATTACAAAAGCAGGCTGCCGATTTACGAACAGCTTTACCGGTCGATCACCCGCATGGCGGCGATGGGCGCGATGGAACCGGGGGAAGCCCTGCCGAGCGTTCGCGCTCTTGCACAGGAGCTTGGAGTAAATCCGAATACGGTGCAGAAAGCGTACCAGATGCTGGAGCGGGACGGAATCATTTTTTCGGTTCAGGGAAAGGGTTCTTTCCTGGCCGGCGATGAGTCCGCCGTAGCCCGCAGAAAAAGCCTGGCTTTGGAAAAAGTGCGGGAAGCGGCGGCGGAAGCGGCTCTCTGCGGCGTGACAAAGGCAGAAATCCTGGCGCAGATATCCGATGTGTTCGACGGGAGGGCGGAACAACATGATTGAGGTTCAAAATCTGACGAAAAAATTCGGCGCCAAGGCTGCGCTGGACCATGTGAATTTTACGATCGGCGGGGGGTCCGTCTTCGGGCTGGTCGGCTCCAACGGAGCGGGAAAGTCAACATTCCTTCGCACCTGCGCCGGCATCTATTTTCCGGACGGCGGAAATGTTCTGGTGGACGGAAAAGCCCCGTTTGAAAATGCGGAAGTAAAATCAAAAATCTGCTTTATTCCGGATTATCCGTATTTTCTGCCCCAGGCGACGCTGTCAGACATGGCGAAATTTTACGGGGGGATATACCCCAAATGGGACGCCGCGAGGTTCGAAGACCTGTGCAAGCTGTTTCCGGTCGGAAAAAAAGAACGGATTTCAAACTTTTCCAAGGGGATGCAGCGGCAGGCCGCGCTGATCTGCGCGTTTGCCGCCCGCCCGGAGTATCTTCTGATGGACGAAATCTTCGACGGGCTTGACCCGGTCATGCGCCAGCTGCTCAAGAAACTGATCTGCGAGGAGGTTTCGGAGCATCAGCTGACCGTCATCATCGCGTCGCATAACCTGCGGGAGCTGGAAGATTTGTGCGACCATGTCGGGCTGTTCCACAAGGGCGGAATTCTGTTTGAAAAAGACATTGACGCGCTGCGGCTCGGCGTGAGCAAGGTTCAGGCAGCTTTCCGACCGATGCCGGACAGAAGCGCGTTCGAACCGATGGAGATTCTCGAGTGGGAAACGCGCGGGTCTCTTTTAAACCTTGTGGTTCGCGGCGGCCGGGACGAAGTGATGGAAAAGCTCAATTCCTTGAACCCCATCTTCGCGGAAGCGTTGCCGCTGACGCTTGAAGAAGTATTTATCAGTGAAATGGAGGTGGCGGGCTATGACATCAACAACATCCTGTCTTAGCCGTTTCTCTCAATTTCAGCGGACCTATTTCTGGTCGCTGAGAAAGAACATCGGCATGGCGGTGCTGCTCGCGCTGCTGCTGTTTCTGGCAAATCCGCTGATCTTGCTGATTGCCCTTCCGGGTGAGGCGGCCGCCATCGCGCGAAACACGGATCTGACCCAGGCGGAAAGGACGGAGAGCCTTTCCAGAAGCTACACCCGTATGGCCGGCAGCGTGCTTCCAACGTTCGCGGTTGCCATCGTTCTGCTGTTCTGCGCGGTCCTGTGCGTTCTGCTGTTCGACTATCTGCAGAAGAAGCGGAGCGTGGACTTGTACCACGCCCTGCCGGTCGGCCGCGAGGCCCTTCTGCTCGGGCGCTGGTGCGCGGGAATCACCTTACTGTTTGTGCCGGTGGTGCTGGACTTTATTTCCATGCGGATGATCGGCGCGGCCTACGGCGTTTCGATGATGGACGGGGCGAGGTCGCCGCTTCTCTCAATGCTTTGGATCCTGCTGATGGGCGCGGCGGCGTTTACCTTCTGTCTCTTTATGATGGTCTGCGCCGGAACCACGCTGGACGCGGTGCTTTCGGCTCTTGGGGTCAACGTCGGCTATCCGCTCCTGATTGTGTGCGTCTATACCGTCGCGGGGATGCTCCTGCCGGGATTCAGCGCGGATATTGCGGATCATTTGACGGTCACCACCGCCTTTGCTCCGTTCGCCGCGGCGTTTGTCGCGGTTTTGCGGAGTGGCTCCGCCTGGTTTTTGCTTTGGTGGGTTGTGATGACGGCCGTGCTGCTGGCGGGTTCCGTCCTGCTGTACCGCAGGCGCAGGAGCGAATCGGCGGAAGACAACTTCGCCTTCCCCCTTCCGAAGCTTGTGGTCCGCTTCCTTTTGACGGCGGTCGGCGGGCTGGGGTTCGGGCTGGTTCTGAACGGCGCTTCGGATACCGCGTTCTTCATCGGCGTGCTTTGCGGGTCCCTCGCGACGCATGTGGTCGTTGAGGTCATCTATTCCCGCGGGTTTCATCAGATGAAGAAGAGCTTTGCTTGGTACGGCGTGTTCGCCGTTGTGTTCGTCGCCTTTTTCGGCGCGCTCTGCACCGGGCTGTTCGGTTACGACACGCGGATCCCGGACGCTTCACAGGTGGAAAGCGTCTCCATCGACGCGGACAGCTACTGGAGCGGCTCCGGCAGTCAGCTGGTTTACGATGAAAGCTTCAGAAACAGGATCTTTGCGCTGTCCCCGACCATCCGTCAGCAGGAAAACATCAAGGCGGTCGTCGGGATTCAGCAGGAGCTGATCAACAAATACCGCGCCCGGTATCCCTACTGCTTAAGGACCAATCAGGGCAACGGGATGACCCTTTCCTACCGGATGAAAGACGGAAGCGTTTTCAAAAGAACATACAGAAGTTATTCCGACCGGATGAATCTGGAAGAGATGCTGACTCCGGCCTATGACAAACTGAACGGCATGAAGGAATTCGCGGAGAGCGAAGACCTTGTTTTCTACCTGTCGCCGGAGAATTTCAAGAGCATGGAGGTCAATAACGGCAAGGCGAACAGCAGGACCTTTGTTCCTGACGCGCAGCAGGCGGCGCAGTTCCAGAACGCTCTGGAACAGGATTTTCTCGACGGGAAGGTCAACCGCAGATATCATACGGAGCAGGAGAAGTACCTGAATGTCGGCCTTGACTACAAGGAGAAGATCGAGCCGGGGGAGAAGATGAAGGCTTTGCTTGGCGGGTATAAGGGAAAAATCAACCTGAACAGCGGCAATTACAGTTTTACGGATGAAAGCGCCGCGACGTGGAAGCTCCTGAAGCAGTGGGGCTGGGTTGAATGATTCGAGTAAAAGATTATATTGCATCATAAACGAACGGAACAGGCCGCGGGCATTTGCCCGCGGCCTGTTCCGTGCCCTGATGTTTGATTTATAAATGAAGCGCGTACTGAACCCCAAGCGAGGTCAGAGACAGAACGGCCCAGCAGATAAAACCGAGCAGAATCGGCTTCGCGCCGCTTTTCACCAGCTTGATCAGGTTGGTGTTCAGACCGATGGCCGCCATTGCCATCACGATCATGAATTTGCCGGCCTGAGACAGAAATCCGCAAAGAGCTGCCGGAAGGGGAAGAAACGTGTAGGCAACGGACGCGGCGACGAACCCAAGCACGAACCAGGGGAATATTTTTTTAAAATCATAGCTGCCTTTGCCGGAAGCCGCGTTTTTACGGGAGGTGTAAAAGGCCAGCACCAGTGTGACCGGAACAATCATCAGCGTTCGGGTCAGCTTTACGATCACGGCGAGATTTCCCGCGGCGTTGCTGTAAGTATAGCCCGCCGCCACCACGGATGAGGTGTCGTTGACGGCGGTGCCCGCCCAAAGGCCGAAGGTATGGTCGCTCATGCCCATCAGATGCCCCAGAAACGGAAACAGGAAGGCCGCGATCACGTTAAACAGAAAGATGGTGGAAATGGAGTGAGCGACGTCCTCGTCGTCCGCGTTGATAACCGGCGCCGCCGCCGCGATGGCGGAGCCGCCGCAAATGGCCGACCCGACGCCGATCAGCGTTTTTGTATTCGAATCCAGTCCCAATGCCCTGCCGGCAAAATAGGCGGTCACGAACGCGGCGGTCAGCGTGAACGCCATTAAAATCAGCGTCTGGCCGCCGACCTCAAAAACATGGAACAGGTTCATTTCAAATCCGAGCAAAATGATGGAATACTGAAGCAGTTTTTTCGAGGTATACCGGATTCCGTTGTCAAACAGCGCGGGCCTTTTCAAAAAGGCAAGCAGCATGCCGAACAGGATTCCCAGCACGGGGCTGCCGACGACGGGGAACGCGCTCCCCAGAGCCCAGGCGGGAACCGCAATCAGGGCTGTCAGGGCAATCCCCGGTATTTTTGAGGTTATTTGTTTCAAATGATCTTCTCCTTTCTTTTCTTCATCATACTCCTTGACTTATAATAAGTAAAATATTATTATCTTATTATATTAATAAGTAAAAAGGATGGGATCGTTTGACACTTCGTCACTTTAAAATCTTCGTCGCCGTCTGCGACCGGCTGAACATGACCGCTGCGGCGAAATCACTGTTTATATCACAGTCCGCCGTCAGTCAGGCGATCGCGGAACTGGAAAAATATTACGGAGTCCGGCTGTTTGAACGGCTGACGAAAAGGCTGTACCTGACTTCGGCGGGGGAAAATCTGCTTGGCTATGCGCGCCACATGGTGCGGATGAACGAAGAAATTGAAAACAGCATGAAAACGCTCGCCGGCAGCGGCAGCGTGCGCGTCGGGGCGAGCGTGACGGTCGGGGCGAGTGTTCTGCCGTCCCTGATTCTTCGGTACCGGCAGGCTAACCCGGCGGTTGAGGTGGAAGTGTTTGAGGACAACACGTCTCAGATTGAAAAAAGGATTCTGAGGGACACGACGGACATCGGACTGGTCGAGGGGGAGACCGCGTCGCAGGATCTGATCATTCTGCCGTTTCTTACGGATGAGCTGGTGCTGGTCTGCGGCAGGGAACACCGTTTTGCGGCCCTTCGCTCCGTTTCGCCGGGCGAGTTGGAACGCGAACCGTTTATCATCCGGGAGGAGGGCAGCGGAACCCGAAAGACGTTTGAGGACGGGATGAAGGCGAAGGGCCTTTCTTTCCATGCCACCTGGGTCTGCAACAATGCGGATACGATCAAAGCGGCCGTCGCGGAGGGTCTGGGGGTTACCGTAATCTCACGCCGCGCGGTCGAATCCGAAATGAACCGAGGGCTTCTCTGCATCAGGGAGATTGACGGGATCCGCTTTTTCCGGCAGTTTCGGATGATTGTGCATAAAAACAAATATCTGACCGCGGCGATGAGAAAGTTTATGGACCTGTGCCTGAACCGGGATACTCTGCTGGAAAGTCCGGATGAGACCGGCGTCAAAAAACGCCCGGTGTAAAAAACACCGGGCGAACGAAAGATTAAGATTTGATTTGTGCCGCGACCTCGTCGGCGTATTGCCTCATGGCGGCCAGATCATCGTCGGTCGGCATGAAGTTTACCCTCATCCCATCGCCGACAAAGCGGAATTTCAGGTGTTCCAACCGGCTCTTCACCATCGGAACCGCTTCTCCGCTCCAGCCGAAGGAGCCGAATGCACCCGCCGGTTTTGCGCGGGTATTGATCGGGTCGACGCTTGCCAAAACGTCCCATACAATCTTCGGGGCGTCCCGGTTAATCGTGCAGGAACCAACCAGAAGGGCGTCCGCCCGGTTGACCAGTTCTGCGGCTTTTTCAAACGGTTCAAAAACAATATTCACCAGTTCGACGTCAAGGGCGTCGTTTTCGCCAAGCTCTTCCGCAGCGGCACGAGCCAGTTTCTCAGTGTATCCGTAGGAGGATGCGTAAAGGATTCCTACGGTCTTTTTCGGGCGGAGCGCCGGGGTACTCCAGTTCCGATAAAGCTCTTTGCACTTTTGAATATTTTGAGTCAGGCAAGGCCCGTGGCTTGTGCAGATGACCTCAGCGGGGAGTTCTTTGATTTTGTCCAGTCCGGACAGAACGTACGGACCGAACGGCGCCATAATGCACCGATAGTAATTCTCAAATTCATCCCAGTACTTTTCCGGATAGTGAACCGAAGTGTCCGTCATGGTTGGCTCACAGAAATGGCATCCCAAAAAGTCGCAGGTGAAAAGGATCTTTTCAGAAGGCATCCAGGTAAACATGGTGTCCGGCCAGTGCAGCAGCGGGGCGACGATAAATTCAAGCTCACGCCCGCCGAGGTCCAGCCTGTCGCCCTGTTTAACAACGACGCTTTGAAACTCACGGTTCATAATCGCGCTAAGATTCTTTTTCGCAGCAAAGGTGGAATAAATTACAAGATTTGGGTTCAATTCCAACAGCTTCGCGATGGAGCCTGAATGATCGGGTTCCGTGTGGTTGACGATCAGGTAGTCGATTTTGGAAATGTCCACAATGCTCCGGATGTTCTCGAGGTATTCGTCAAAAAAGGATTCGAGAACCGTGTCGACCAGAACATTTTTTTCGCCTGTAATCAGGTAGGCGTTGTAGCTTGTCCCATATTCCGCATGCATGATAATGTCAAAAACACGCATGCCGGGATTCAGAACGCCGACGGAGTAGACATGATCCGCTAATTTTTTCATGCTCATGGAAAACTTCTTTCGTTAATCTTCGGGTGAGAACATATCTTTACCCACGCCGCATTCCGGGCAAGTCCAGTCGTCCGGAAGGTCTTCAAACGCGGTGCCTGCTTTGACTCCGTGCTCAGGGTCGCCCTTCGCGGGGTCGTAAACATATCCGCATGCACTGCAAACATACTTTTTCATTTTTCCCACTCCTTATTAGATGTTTCCATTAGTATAGTTGAGCAAAATTGTTTTGTCAATCAGAGCGGCTGTCGTAACTTAGGTCATCGATGATCTCACAAAGGTTCTCCGGAAACACTTTACAGCGGCAGAACTGGCTGGCAAGGTCCAGAACCCTTAAGAGATTTCTTGAAACATACTGGTCTGTGTAATCATTGTCTGAACGAAAAATTTTAATTCCATACCCTTTTCTGCGATTTCCAAATACATAGTACTTCAGACAGACCCCCGGGATATCTGCACAACCTATAAATCTGAACATGCACCACCATCCTCTCTGTGAATTTTGATCACATTTTACCTGATTCTGGTAATATCATAATTCACAAAAAAGAATTTTTCAAGCGAAAAAGCGCTGATTTTGGTGCTAATCTACCAATAACGCAAGATGTCGCGAGGGTGATTCAGAAGCAAAATAGATATTGTATGTAGGAATTAGAATTATTTTTCTACAATTTGTATAAATATATTACTACAAATGCACATAATACGCCAAGTAATGATCCGAGGACTGTGTCGGACGGATAATGTACAAACAGAAAGACTCTCGAAAAAGCAATTAATAAGGCGAGTATCAGCGCGGCTGTGCCGAATCGGCTGTTAAAAAGCAGAATCACCGTCGCGGCTGCGAAGGATGATGCCGAATGCCCGGATGGGCAGGAATAGCCGCCGGGGGTGTGAATCAGAAGGGAAACGCCCGGCTTTGTCATAAACGGCCTGGGGCGCCCGATAATCGGTTTTAAAATCTGGCTGATAATATGCGCGAGCGCCAGTGAAAAAAACAGCATGAACGCAAAAGCGCGGGTATGCCTGTTGTAGCCGAGGAAGATTGCGGCGGTCAGCCAAACCGCACCCGCGTTGCCGATTCTGGAAAGAAGCGGGAAAATAAAATCGGTAAATCGGTTATGGCAGTGCGTTTGAACATAACTGATGATCCTGACATCCATTCCTGTTCCTCCGGTCAGAGTTGTTTCCCGATTATTATACCATATTTTTAATGCCTTGCGAATATACTTATATTAAAAAACAGGAGATGATACGGATTGGAATGGCAGAGCCTGACAAAAGAAGACTGTGCAAAAACACTCAGAACCAGCCTGTGCGACGGGCTGACGCCGCAGCAGGCAGCCGAACGGCTGCGAAAATACGGCGGCAACGAACTGGCCCGTCCGAAGAAAAAAAGCCTGATTCTTCGTTTTGCGGCTCAGCTGTCGGACTTTATGGTCATCGTCCTGCTGATTGCGGCAGGCATTTCTTTTCTCACATCCTATCTTCAGCAGGACAGCGACTATATTGATTCCATTATTATTCTGGTCATCGTCGCGGTTGACGCGGTAACGGGACTGATTCAGGAAAGCCGCGCGGAACGGGCAATCGAGGCGCTGCAGAAGCTTTCCAGCCCCAGGGCGCGCGTCGTCCGTTCGGGCAGGGAATCGGAAATACCGGCGGAAAAGCTGGTCCCCGGAGACCTGGTCGCGGTGGAAACGGGCGATTTGGTGCCGGCAGATCTTCGACTGACCGAAGCGATCGATTTAAAAGCGGAGGAAAGCGCGCTGACAGGGGAGAGTCTTCCCGGGGCCAAGGACGCCGACTCCGTATATCCGGCCGGAACGCCGCTGGGCGACCGGCATAATTTTTTGTATTCCACCAGTTCGGTCGCGGCGGGCCGCGGGCGGGGGATTGTCGTTGCGACCGGCATGCACACGCAGGTTGGAAGAATTGCCCACATGATCGGCAGCCAGTCGGCGCCGCAGACGCCCCTTCAGCGAAAGCTCGCGCAGACGGGGCGCATGCTGGGGGCGGGGGCACTCGTCATTTGCCTGCTGATTTTTATCATGGGGCTGATCCAGAGAATCGACCCGCTGGAGATGTTCCTGATCGCCATCAGCCTGGCCGTCGCCGCGATTCCGGAGGGACTGCCCGCGGTCGTTACCGTCACGCTGGCCGTCGGGGTGCGGCGCATGGCGGCAAAGCGGGCGATTGTGCGCAGAATGCCGGCGGTGGAAACGCTCGGAAGCGCCAGTGTGATCTGTTCCGACAAAACGGGAACGCTGACGCAGAACCGGATGACGGTTGTGGAACTGCAGGACGCGGCGGGAAAAATCGAGGCGGGGTCCGCGGCGGGCAGAAGGCTTCTGGAGGCAGCCGCACTCTGTACAAACTGCGCTGAAAACGGCGGGCGGCTCTGCGGCGATCCTACCGAAACCGCGCTGGTACGCGCGGCGGCGGCCGACAAGGGCCGGTTGGAGAGACAATTTCCGCGAATCGGCGAGTTCCCGTTTTCCAGCGAGCGCAAAAGAATGACCACCGTGCACCGGCTGCCGGGCGGGCGCTTCCGAATCATCACAAAGGGCGCCCCGGATATCCTGCTTCAATACTGTGCCCCCAGTGGGGCCAAGGAGGGAATCGCTCACAGAAACGAGGAAATGGCTTCGCGGGCGCTGCGGGTGCTCGGCGTGGCGTACCGTGACGCCGACCGTCCCCCGAGAAGCGCCGAGGAGGCCGAACGGGGGCTTGTTTTCCTGGGGTTGGTGGGGATGATCGACCCGCCCCGTCCGGAGGCCGAGAGAGCCGTCAGGATGTGCAGACAGGCGGGAATCCGTCCGGTCATGATTACCGGAGACCACGCGGCGACGGCGGCGGCGATTGCCGTGAGGCTGGGGATTGCGGAAAGCGCCGCAAACGTGGCGACCGGGCCGGAGCTGGACCGCATGTCGGATGAGGAGTTGCGCCGCTGCATCAGCCGGTATTCCGTGTTTGCCCGCGTTTCACCGGAACATAAGGTCCGTATTGTGAGGGCGTTCCAGTCGCGGGGAGAAGTCGTTGCGATGACCGGGGACGGCGTTAACGACGCGCCGGCCCTGCGGGCGGCGGACATCGGCTGCGCGATGGGGGTTTCGGGCACCGACGTCGCCAAGGCCGCCTCCGATATGATTCTGACGGACGACAACTTCGCCACCATTGTTTCCGCGGTCCGGGAGGGCCGCGGAATTTACCAGAATATCCGCAAGACGGTGCATTTCCTGATCAGCTGCAATATCGGCGAGTTGCTGACGGTTTTCGTCGGCTTTCTGCTGAGGCTGCCAAGCCCTCTGCTCGCCATTCAGCTGCTGTGGGTGAATCTGGTCACCGATTCGCTGCCGGCGCTGGCGCTCGGCATGGAACCGATTGCCGGCGACGTGATGAACCGAAAGCCCGTGCGGCGCGGAGAAAGCGTTTTTTCCGGAGGGATGGGATACAACATTATGGTGGAAGGGTGCCTGATCGGATCGCTTTCGCTGTTGGCTTACAGTATTGGAAGAGCGTTCTTCGATGTGGACCCGGCGTCCCCGTTTATCGGGCGGACCATGGCGTTTGCCGTGCTGAGCCTTTCGCAGGTTGTACACACCTTTAATATGCGCTCCGACAGCTCTGTGTTCCGGGCGGGACTGTTTGCCAACACTCAGTTGGTTCTGGCGGCCGTTGCCTGCGTGATTCTTCAGGCCTCCGTCATTGTCATTCCGCCGCTTGCGGCCGTATTCAAGACCGCCATCCTGACGGGCAGACAGTGGCTGGTCGTGGCGGCTCTGTCGCTTACGCCGCTTTTTGTGGTGGAGGCGGAGAAGGCCGCGCGTCACATTAAGCCCGCGCGTACGGCCCGCCGCGCGGCACCGCGAAAAAGACAGGGCTCCGTCGGACGGGACGGAGGGTAGAAGAAAAGGGCCCGCTGGTTGATTCCGGCAGGCCCTTTTCAATGTGCTTTTATGCCTTGCGGTTAATATCGGCGGGCTCTTCAAAACCGCCGCAGCTTCCGCAGCTGCCGCAGTCCCCGCCGCAGCCTCCGTGCCCGAGGGAATCCACCGAATGGAATCCCAAAAACGCCAGCGCGGCAATAATCAGGCTGATCAGAATCCATGCCGCCATTCCGTCACCTCCCGGGGAAATGTGTTTTTATGAATGGAAAAATTTCGGTTAGTTTATGCTTACCTTGTCTATCCAGTCTAGCACCTTTTTGCAGGACTGTCAACTTCGGCGCGGGGGCTTTCCGGATTTTTGAGGAAGCGGCGCGCCGAGCCGTTTCCCGTTAAAGCGTTTTGCTGTTACCGGCTGAGGGGCCGCCGCGTTCAAACAGGGTCGGAAGCTTTCCGGATTTTGTCAGCATCGTATAAAGGATCATCAGAAGCGGAATATAAATCAGAATCCAAAAATTTTTAGCGATCAGGGCAAAGTAAATGGCGGCAAGCATCGAAAGCGGATGAATATTAATGGAGGAGGAAACGATTTTCGGCTCAATAATCTGGCGGATTGCGGTAATAATCATCCAGCAGACGAGAAGCATTCCGGCGGTAAAGATGTTCCCGGTGCAGAGATAGATAAGGGCGAGGGGAATATAAATCGTGCCGGGACCCAGCACGGGAAGAATGTCCGCGACGCCGGTTACAATGCTTACGACCAGCGGGTAGGGGACGCCGAGCGCGATAAAGACAATCAGGGTTTCTAAAAATGTGATAAAATAAATCAACAGGTAGGAACCGATATATTTTCCGCTCAGGCTGCGGCCGTTGCGGGAGTAGCTGCGCAGGTCGTCCGCGCCTCCGGCGGTGAAAAGGCCCAGCAGACAATCCTTAATCTTCCTCATGTCTTTCGAAAAGAAATAGGTGGAGAAAATCATCACGATGAACATGGTGAAAATTGCCGGGAGGGAAGTCAGAAATCCGAGTGTGGTGCTGAGGGCTTTGGTTGCAAGCGACAGCCCCGTCTGAGCCAGGTTCAGCATTTTTTCCTGATTCTGCTGAATAAATCCGGCGTCGATATGATTGATATAATCGCCGACCTGTTTCATGAGGTTGTCAAACGGAAGCGTCAGAATACCCATGTCGGACGGGGACAAACTGGAAATGTAGGCGATCAGGTTGCTGATTTCCCGGATCAGGAACAGCCCGATCAGGAACAGCAGGCCGAACAGCACGGCGTAGACCAGCAGAGTCGCCACTGCGGCGGCTGCGGCCGGGTGGAAATGCAGCCGGTCGCGGAGCCACTCAATCAGCGGCTGAGCGAGTAAAGCCAGAAGAAACCCTGCAAGGAACGGAAAAGTATATTTTAAAGTTTCGGCAAACAGGACAAATCCGGCGGAATAACAGACAAAAAACACGAGAAGAGGCAAAATGCGGATGAACTGGCGCTTGTCGAACAATGAAAAACCCCCTTGTCAATTTTCGTGGAAAAGAGTATGATTCATTATAACGTGTATGGGAAGAAAAAGAAAGAAAAAAAAGAGTGTTCCGCTCAAGAATAGCGGAACACTCCTTCATCGGAACTTATTTCTCTCTGCCCAAAAGCCAATCCACTGAAACGTTGAGGATGTTGGCAAGTGCTGAAAGTTCAAAATCCGTTACGTAGCGGATCTGCCCTTCAAGTTTGGACAGGCCGGAAGCGTTCATGTCGACTCCGTTCACTTGGAGCTGAGCTAAAAGCTCTTTTTGCTTCATGCCTTGATTCTTACGTGCCATTTCGACACGAGCTCCCACCAAGTTGCGGGTTCCGAGTGCTTGTTTGCGCAATCTCAATTCATTCATCTCCTCGTAGCAAATTTGGTTTCGCATACACTTCTTTTTCACAAGACTGTGCTTGCCGGCAGGATTCGGCAATACAGCTGATTTTCCGGGACCGAATCTACCCTTGATACCGACAGAAATTAGTATAATAGCTTTTTGTGATTATTGCAATAAAAAAATGGATTATTTTCACGTACTTCGCAGTATTATTTAGAAAAAGTTTATATTTTTGACAAAGATGTCAACATACATTTATTATTTTATCACGACAAAATAAAATTATTCTTTTTTGGGAACTCTGAATCACATTTTTACAAATGGGAATTTTTATTAAACCGCCGCTTGTAATGGCGGCGCGGGGGTCGGTGCTGCGGGTATTATTTTTTAACAGCGGCCGAAACTGCCTGAATTCATCTTTCGGTGCTGCCTGAGTGACACGCTGCATTTATGCATCAACAAATAATTTCGTGTCAGTCTATAATATGTCGGCTTGAGGATTGGAAGTCACAGTAATTTTTGAATCTTAATTACAGGGGATGTTTTTCTTGGAAAATAACAGCGAAATAAAGACAAATTTGACCATGTTGACCGATTTTTATGAAATAACCATGGCGAATGGCTATTTCACAAACGGCTACCGGGACACCGTGGTTTATTTTGACATGTTTTTCCGCGAAATTCCGGACAACGGCGGCTATGCGATCATGGCGGGCGTTCAACAGCTTGTGGATTACCTGGAAAACCTGAAATTTACGCCGGAGGATCTCGAATATCTCCGCGGCTGCAATATTTTCAGCGAAGAGTTTATCGGGTATCTGCGGGATTTCCGTTTTTGCTGCGACGTCTGGTCGGTGCCGGAAGGAATGCCGATTTTTCCGGGGGAGCCGATCCTCACCGTGCGCGGCCCGGCGATACAGGCCCAGTTTATTGAGACAATGATTTTGCTGACGGTGAACCACCAGAGCCTGATCGCGACAAAGGCAAACCGAATCTGCCGCGCCGCACAGGGCAGGCCGGTCATGGAGTTCGGTTCCCGGCGCGCCCAGGGCACCGACGGGGCCATTCTGGGGGCGCGGGCCGCGTATATCGGCGGCTGCTGCGGCACGGCCTGTACGATCTGCGACCGTGAATACGGGGTTCCGGCGCTGGGCACCATGGCGCACAGCTGGATTCAGCTCTTTGATTCCGAGCTGGAATCTTTCCGCGCTTATGCGCGGGAATACCCCCGGAACTGTACGCTGCTGGTCGACACTTATAATGTTTTAAAGTCCGGCGTTCCGCATGCAATTCAGGTGTTCCGCGAAGAAATCCTGCCGCGCGGGTTCCGGCCCGGGGGAATCCGCATCGACAGCGGCGACATCACCTATCTTTCCAAGAAAGCCAGAAAAATGCTGGATGACGCGGGCTTCCCCGATTGTAAAATCTGTGCTTCCAACTCACTGGATGAATATATCATCCGCGATATGCTGATGCAGGGGGCAAAGGTGGACAGCTTCGGCGTAGGAGAACGGATGATTACTTCCTCAAGCCATCCGGTGTTCGGCGGTGTTTACAAGCTCAGCGGGGTGGAGGGAAAAGACGGTGCGATCACGCCCAAAATTAAAATCAGCGAAAATGTGTCGAAAATCACTACGCCCGGGTTTAAAAGACTCTGGAGGCTTTACGACCGATCAAGCGGTAAGGCGCTCGCGGACGTGATCACCCTTTCCGACGAAGTGATTGACGACACGCGGCCCTATGAAATTTTTGATCCGAATTTTGTGTGGAAGCGCAAGACGCTCACGAATTTCCGCGCGGAAGACATCCGCGTTCAGCTGTTCAAAAACGGGCGCTGCCTGACGCAGAAGCAGTCCCTGAAAAAACTGCAGGCGTTTTGCCGCGGGCAGGTGGACACGCTCTGGGACGAAGTCAAGCGGTTTGAAAATCCGCACAAGTATTATGTCGACCTGTCCCAGAAGCTGTGGGACGTGAAGAGCCGGCTGATTTCCGAATATTCCTTTGGCCCGAACGCTTGACATTTTGTCCGAAATCGTTTAGAATACAGAATACTATGCGAGCAGGCCGGGCAGCCGCGGGCGCAGCGCGAAAGCGCGCGCGCGAGGAAAGTCCGAGCTCCACAGGGCGGAATAACGGCTAACGGCCGCCGGGGGCGACCCCAGGGAAAGTGCAACAGAGAGATACCGCCGCGTTTTTTCGCGGTAAGGGTGGAAAGGCGGGGTAAGAGCCCACCAGCGCGCGGGAGACCGCGCGGCTCTGCAAACCCTATTCGGAGCAACACCGCAGAGGGACATCATGCGCCTGCCCGGCGCGTCCCGAGAAGGTGGCACTGAGCCGCGGTGGCAACACCCGGCCAAGATAGATGGCTGCTTAAGACAGAACTCGGCTTACAGACCTGGTCGCATGCAAAAAACAGCGCGCTGATTTCAGCGCGCTGTTTTTTTGCGTGTGAGGACCCAGTCAAAACAACGATGATTTTACGTCGGTGAGAGAATTGCGGGGCCTGCCGTCGGCGGAAGACGACGGCAGGCCCGCTTGGCTGCTTATGTACTCTTGCTACCTTACGTTTTTCAATGAATAAAGAGTGAGATGATAAACAGAATGATGATAACGGAAATGCCCATGACAGCCGTCATGCCAGTCTGGCATCTGTAAGCTTCATCCGTTTTCATATCGGAGAACTGAGATACAACCCAAAAATAAGAATCATTGGCGTGAGAGGCAACCATGGAGCCGGCGCCGATTGCCAAAACGACAAGGACCTTGCCGATTGGGCTGGTGAAGCCCATATTGCTCAGCAAAGGAGCCATCATGCTGGAGGTTGTAATCATGGCGACGGTCGAGGCGCCCATGGCGAGCTTGAGTATCATAGCGATAACGAATGGGATGACAACGCCCAGCCCGGAAGCAAGCAAACCCGTAGTTGATTTTGAGATGGGAAGAAGCTGAAGAATTGCCCCGAAGGAACCGCCCGCGCCGGTGATGGCAATGATGGAGGCGGAATCGGTCACGCCCTTGCTTACCCATTTCAGGGAATTTTCCTTTTCGGATTTGGGAATGAGAGTCATGGCCAGAAATACGCCCAGGATCAAAGCGACCACGGGATTTCCCACAAAAGTCAGAACATTATAAATGGTTCCTTTGCCAAATGGCAGCGATGGGAAAGCGGCAATGGAAGAAAACCCGATCAGAACGATTGGCAGCAGGATCGGCGAAAAACTGTGCAGGGCGCCGGGGAGCCGACCGTATTTTTCTTTCAGCTCCTCGAGGGAACACTCTGAATTAGCAGGAATATTGATTTTGCTTGAAACCTTTTTTGCATACAGAATTGATACCGCGACAGCCGGTATCGATACCAATAAGCCAATCATAATTGTGAGGCCAAGGTCCGCGTTTAATGTGCCGCACATGGCGATGGGGCCCGGGGTTGGCGGCACCAAGCAGTGAGTGGCATACAGCCCGCCGGAAAGTGCCGTTGCCATGACAGCCAGAGAGGTGTTGCTTTGCTCCGCAAGCGCCCTGCTGATGGGGGAGAGAACAACAAAGCCCGAGTCGCAGAATACGGGGATTCCGGTCACATACCCCATGGCGCCGATTGTGAGCACACTTCTTTTTTTGCCGACGATTTTCAGGATGCTGTTGGCCATGGTGAGCGCCGCTCCGGTTTTTTCAAGAATGGTGCCAATAATTGTTCCGCAGAGAATGACGATTCCAATGTTGGACAGAATGGAACCGAACCCGCTCTTTATTGTGTTGATGACCTTCACCGGCTCGATTCCACAGACGAGACCAACCAGAATGGAGATGACAACCAGCACAATAAAAGGGTGCAGATTGAACTTGGAAATCGCGATAACCATGGCTGCGACAGCTAATATGATTACGCTGAATAGGAAAAATGAAGACATAATAACTCCTCCAGTTTTATTTTAAGGCAAAATTTGCCTCGTTACCCCTCATGCCGCATGAAACACAGACGCATAAAATATTCTTTCATAAAAGGATCGCTGTCGTTTAGATCCAGAGCATCCCACAGTTTGTGCAGCCGGTACTGCAATGTGTTTTTATGGATGTGCAATTCGTCAGCTGCCAGATTTACACTGCATTTTTTTTGATAGTAGCAGGCGGCTGTTTCCATAAGACTGTTCAGCTCACTGCCGCTGAATTTCGCTTTTAAAGTCTCGTACATTTCATCGATGTCATGTTTTTCTCTCGCGTAGGTGTTTTGCATCAGATACCGGAACTTACAGTCTGTTTTTGTAATGTCGCTGACCATGGATTCTTTGGTGCAGGAACATAAAGCGGAAGTCTCTTCATAAGACCGCTTTATATCTTTGGAGTTGAAGCAAAGACCCCCAATGCAGAGATGAAAAGCTTCTTTCATGCAGTCCTCTAGGCATTGATTCATCCGCGCGGTGTATTTATCCTCGCTTTTTGTCATTCCGCTTTTTACAATTACCAGTCTGTTGTTTACGGTGCCCCAAACATCACATTGGCTGTTAATCAACTGGTGGTAAAGCAGGCTTTCCGCAAGGCGGTTCATTTTTTGCTGTTCATGCAGGGCGTCCTGACCGGTGTTGATGCGGATCAGCATCACCCGGATCGGAAATTTCTGTTGTATGCAGAGCGCGCTGCCGAGAGAAGCAAGCATCTCATCGTCGCTGGGGGACAGGGCCAACAGTAAATGGAGGTATCGGGTCCGCATCTCAGACGTTACCTGCTGCTGCAGCGCAACGGCGTTGAGCTCGATACATTTTGCGGTATATACAGCCAGCAGATTGGCGGTTTCCCGCACTTCATCCGGATTCCCGAAGATTCCGACTACGGCGATCAGATTTCCGCCGCTGTAAACCGGCATATTGTAGCCTTCCCGAGCACCCGGATATTGGTTGATCGCGTTCTTTTCAATGGCAACTGCACGCCCGGATCGAATCACTTCGCAGGCACCGGCGTGAATGGTTCCAATACGATCCCTTTCAGTAGAAGAGATGATGACGCCTTTCGTGTTCATAATGTTAATAATCCGTCCACCGACAAGACGCGAGGTAGCTTCAACAAGTTCTTGTGCCATTTCTTCAAAACGCATAGTTGTTTCTCCGACTTATTCAAATGCCACGCAGCTTCCCACAGACATGTGGCAGCCGCTGAATTGTGTGTTTTCCTCAAGCATTTGTTCTGCTTTCGACCCGGAGCAGTGGCTAAATCCCAGAATGGATATTCCCATGCCGCTCAGGGCCAAAAGCGTGCTCTGGATCCGCTGTGGGTCAGCTTCCACCAGATGGGTTCCTCCGAACAGAGCGTAGATGGGTTTTTTCAATCTTGTGTGTATTGTTTCCACCATATTCAATATGCCGGGGTGTGAGCAGCCCACAAGAAGAACCAGACCATTTCGTGATTCCGCGGCCAGACAAATTTCATCCGAAAAATCGTCGGCGCGAACTTGTGGGAGCGTTCCTTTCACAAATCGTTTGGGAATCGTCTCAAGACTGTTGGCGCGATTGAAATTACCGATGAGCCAGCAATGATCCGACAGAGGGAGAACGTCCGTACAGACGCGGTGTTCAATCCGGTAATGTTCCAGAAACCGCAGGCCAATGCCGGAAGAAAGGTCTACATATTTTTTTCCGTCAAACGCATATTTCTTTTCCAAAAATCCGGGGCCGGTATAAAGAATTCGCCCGCCGAGTCCTTTTTCCGCGAGATCGCGATATCCGGCGGCATGATCATAATGGTTGTGGGTGCAGACTGTAAAATCCGCCGCCGCCAAATCGATTCCCAGCTTATGTGCGTTATGCAGGGTCGCCGTACCCGCTCCGCAATCGAACAAAAAGCTTTGAGTATCGGTTTCAACCCACATGGAAAGCCCGTGCTCGTTTTTCAGCGATTTGTTTTCGTCATTTGCATCGTCCATCAGTGTGATAATGTTGATCATTTACAACCCCCGTTCGAGCCTTTCAGATAAGCTGCATATTATTTCGACTTTTTACAACAACTTTATAGTAATTATTATACTGAGTTTGATTCGCTATTTCATTGTTACCGGTACCAAATTGTTGGCTGTGCAAGGCGGATAATCTTGTTCTAGGAAAATTTTGCAGATGCTGGACCCGGCGTTTATCAGACTGATAAGGGGAACGGCCCGCCTTTCACAGCGGGCCGTTCCCCTTATATAGGAAGATATGGTAAGAATCTTGTAATTGAATAAAACTGATTATACAAGCGCGAAAAGAGAACTGAAGAAACTGGTCAGATTACGAATGCAGATCAACAGCGTGACGACAATCACAACCGAACCCAGAATGTTTTGCAGCGCTCCGTTTTTGTAACGGCCCAGCCCGCGGTGATTCATGCAGTACATCAGGAACAGAGCGACGACGGGAAGAATGATCGCGTTCGCCGCCTGCGCGAGCAGAATGATCTGGGTCGGGCTCGATTTCCCCAATGCGGAAAGAACCATGCCGAACGCCAGAACAACAATCCAAAGGCCTTTAAATTTCAGGTCCTTCATGTTTTTTCCAAAACCGAGAACGCCGGAGGTAGCAAAGGCCGCCGCGAGCGGCGCCGTGATCGCCGAGGTAAATCCTGAGGCGAAAAGGCCGATGCCCAGGCACAGCCCGGACCAGCTGCCCAGAATCGGATGAAAAGCCTTGGCCATATCCGCGCCGTTCGCAACCTGATTGCCGGTTCCGTAAAGATTAGCGGAAGCGGCAACGACAATCGCCATGGAGATGAGACCGCCCAGCCCAATGGAGACAACGGTGTCGATCCGGGCGCTTTTCAAGTCCTCAACATTTTTCCATCGCTCGGAAGCGGAGGAGGCGTGCAAAAATAAATTGTACGGTACGACAGTCGTTCCGATCAGGCCGATTACGGTCATCCAGCCGGTTTTGCCCGTAGCGGGCACGAAGAGCCCTTTCAGAACCGCGCCCCAGTCAGGACGGGACATCAGCGCCGTGACAAGGAAAACGACGCTCATGATCAGGACCAGAGCGATCAATACCTTTTCAATTCTATTGTAGCTGCCGGACCAGAGCAGAAGAAACGCCAGCGCCGCGAGAATCGGCGCCCACACGGTAACGGGAACAGACGGCACGACCGTGTTGATTCCAAGCGCGCCGCCGACCAGATTGCCGGTTTCATAGGCAATATTGCCGACAAACACGGCAAGAATGATGATCACCACTGTGATCGATTTCAAAACGGGAGAAAGAACCTTTTCACGGATGTTTTCGCCCAGCCCTTTTTGGGAGATGATTCCCAGCCGCGCCGACATTTCCTGAAGGATCATCGTCGCGATGGTGGAGAAGAGCAGAGCCCAGAGGAGTGTGTAGCCGTACCCGGCTCCCGCTTTGATGCAGGTTGTGACCGTTCCGGGGCCGATGAAAGCCGCGGCGACCAGAGCCCCCGGGCCGATATTTTTGATGCGGTACTTCAGTTTTTCCATAGATTACCCTGCCTTAGATAACGGAGATCCGCTAGTATTTTGTTCGTTATTTTGGCAGAGCGGCACTCGGGACCGCGCTTTCCGCCTGTAAACGAGGGGTACAAAAGCGTGCAATCCCCCGCTTCAGGTGGAAAACACGCCTTTGTATTTAACGTTGATATTTCAATGTATTTTTCAGTTTGATTAAACCACGCTGAACAGCAGTTCGCCGTAGGTCGGGTACGGCAGATAGGCGGAACCGAGCAGCGGCTCCAGCTTGTCGGCGGCGGTGCGGGTTTCCGCCATTTTTGCGAACACGGTATTGCGGAAATACTGCGCCTGTTCCAGCGTATCCTTGAATTCCCGATCCGTATTGACGGCGGCGTCCAGAGCCTCAACCTTCTCATACAGCTCGGAAGAAAGCGCCGACAGCTTTTTCAGCAGAGCTTCTTCGTAACCGCAGCACAGATCCGGGCAAAGCTGCTTTTTGCCGTTGGCCGTCTCGCTCAGGTCTTTCATATAGGAAGCGGCCGCGGGGAGCAGATCCTTGCGAATCATGTCGACCATGGCGAGTGCTTCGATGCCGACCTGCTTATAGTAGTTTTCCAGCTGGATTTCATAACGGGAGACTACTTCCGTCTTGGTCAGAACGCCGTGCTTTTCAAACAGCGCGATGTTTTCAGGCTTAATATAGTAAGGCAGCGCCTCAACGGTGGAGTGGAGGTTCAGCAGTCCGCGTTTCGCGGCCTCATCGACCCATTCCGGCGCGTAGTTGTTGCCGTTGAAGATGATGCGTTTGTGCTCTTTGATTGTTTTCTGAATCAGAGCGTTCAGCGTGCCCTTGAAGTCATCCGCCTTTTCCAGCTGGTTGGCAAACTCACACAGGGTATCGGAAATAATGGTGTTCAGAATCATGTTCGGGCAGGCGATGGAATCGGAAGAGCCGGCCATGCGGAACTCAAATTTGTTGCCGGTGAACGCAAACGGAGAGGTGCGGTTGCGGTCGGTTGTATCCTTCGGGGTTTTCGGCAGAACGTCGGTGCCGATTTCCATGAAGACGCGGTCCTTTTTCACGCAGGGCTTGCCGGCTTCAATCGCGTCCAGAATTTCCTTCAGGTCTTCGCCGACAAACATGGAAACAATGGCCGGAGGCGCCTCGTTCGCGCCGAGGCGGTGGTCGTTTGCCGCGCTGGCCACGCTGATGCGGAGAAGATCCTGATGCTCGTCGACCGCTTTGATGACGGCTGCGAGGAAGAGCAGGAACTGTGCGTTTTCACTCGGGGTTTCGCCCGGCTCCAAAAGGTTTTCGCCCTTGTCGGTCGACATGCTCCAGTTGTTATGCTTGCCGTTGCCGTTAATGCCCGCAAAGGGCTTTTCATGCAGAAGGCAGGTCAGTCCGTGTTTGATCGCGACTTTTTTCATCACTTCCATGACAAGCTGGTTATGGTCGGTTGCGACGTTGCTGGAAGTGAAAATCGGCGCGAGCTCGTGCTGAGACGGGGCAACCTCGTTATGCTCGGTCTTGGCCAGGATCCCCAGCTTCCACAGCTCTTCGTTCAGGTCCGCCATGAAAGAGGCGACGCGGGGCTTGAGCGCTCCGAAATAATGATCGTCCAGTTCCTGGCCCTTCGGCGGTTTTGCGCCGAGCAGCGTGCGGCCGGTGTAAATCAGATCTTTTCTCTTTTCATAGAGAGCCTTGTCGATGAGGAAGTATTCCTGTTCCGGCCCGACTGTGGTCGTAACGCGAACCGCTTCGGTGTTGCCGAACAGGCGAAGAATGCGCAGAGCCTGCTTGTTGACGGCGTCCATCGAACGCAGCAGCGGGGTCTTCTTGTCCAGAGCCTCTCCGCCGTAGGAATAGAACGCGGTAGGGATGCACAGGGAATTTTCCTTTACAAAAGCGTCGCTGGTCGGGTCCCATGCGGTGTAGCCTCTTGCCTCAAAAGTAGCCCTCAGCCCGCCGGAGGGAAAGCTGGAAGCGTCCGGTTCGCCCTTGATGAGCTCTTTGCCGGAAAATTCCATGATCACCTTTTCTCCGTCGATGGGGGAAATGAAGCTGTCGTGTTTTTCCGCCGTGATGCCGGTCATCGGCTGGAACCAGTGGGTAAAGTGGGTTGCTCCCTTTTCCAAAGCCCATTCCTTCATGGCGTTTGCAACCACGTCGGCTACTTTGGGGTCCAGCGTTTTACCCTGCTCTCTTGTTTCCTTGAGGGCCTTGTATGCTGATTTGGGAAGCCTAGCCTTCATTACGGTGTCGTTGAACACCATACTTCCGAACAATTCTGGAATATTGCTCATCAGAAATTCACTCCCTATATAAAATACGATGAAATGAAAAAAGATGCTGTCGGCCCCTTGGTATAAGAGCCCAACAACACCTTTGTTGCATGTTTTCATTATATTGCGATTTCGAAGGGAAGTCAATATTTAATTGCAGCCAAATGCAGAAATTAAAAGAAAAAAAGCCAATATGCTGTTTGAGACTGTCTATTATGAATTTTATATTACAAATTCCTCCATTTTCTCAAATCATCAGTAAAACTATTGACTTTATCGGGTAAACAATATATCATGTAAAAACATACAAAAGAAAGTTTTTTTAAAAATTAGTTTACATTGTTAAGGCGACCTTCCGATGAACCGGAGCATTTTACTTCGACGGAATATAGTCCGCAAACGAAAATTTCTTTTCTTGCAGGGAGGCTGATGGGAATATGCAAAATGAAGGGGAAATCAGAATCCCGTCCGGGTGCGCGATCACGGGCGTGATTTCAAAAAGCGGAGAGCGGTTCAGCGGTGAAACGGCCATCCGTTCCATTGAACCGATGCACGACCGTTCCAACGGGCTGGGCGGCGGGTTTGCCGCTTACGGAATTTATCCGCAGAACCGCGACCTTTACGCGTTCCATGTTTTTTATGACAGCGCGCGCGCGAAAGAGGAGTGCGAGCAGGTTCTTCAGACCAGCTTCGACGTTTCGGTCGCGGAAAAGATTCCGACGAGGAAGATGCCGCAGATTACGGACGAACCGGCCATCTGGCGCTATTTCTGCCTTCCGTACGAAAAGCTGCTGCAAAGCACCGGCCTGGACGAAAGGGAATTCGTCTCCCGCTTTGTCGTGAAGATCAACACGCAGATTCGCGGGGCGTATGTGTTCAGCAGCGGAAAGAACATGGGTGTGTTCAAGGCGGTCGGCTTTCCGGAGGATGTGGGCCGGTACTACCGTCTGGAGGATTACGAGGGCTACTGCTGGACGGCGCACGGGCGCTACCCGACGAACACGCCGGGCTGGTGGGGCGGCGCGCATCCGTTTAACCTGCTGGATTACACGGTGGTTCATAACGGGGAGATTTCTTCCTATGACGCGAACCGACGGTTTATCGAAATGTTCGGTTACCGCTGCACGCTGCTGACCGACACGGAGGTCATTACATATATTATTGACTATCTGAACCGCAGGCAGGGCATGAGCTTGGAGGAAACCGCCGATGTCATCGCCGCTCCGTTCTGGAGCGAGATCGACGCGATGAACGAGGCGGACCGGAAAAAATTCACTTATTTAAGAAACGTGTATTCCAGCATGCTGATTACGGGCCCGTTCTCCATTCTGCTCGGTTTTACCGGCGGCATGATGGCGCTGAACGACCGCCTGAAGCTGCGCAGCATGGTGGTCGGCGAAAAAGGCGACCGCGTTTACGTAGCCAGTGAAGAGTGCGCGATCCGCACGGTGGCGCCGGAGCTGGACCGCCTGTGGTCGCCGCGCGGCGGCGAGCCGGTCATTATTAAAGTCAACGAGGGGGTGCGGATCTGACATGGCGATCAACTATAATATTCCGGAATACGACGTTCTCCGCGACCCGCAGCGCTGCATCGCCTGCCGTGTGTGCGAGCGCCAGTGCGCGAACGAGGTGCACTCCTTCGACCCGGATTCCGGCACGATGAAAAGCGACGAAAGCAAATGCGTCAACTGTCACCGCTGCGTCGCGCTCTGCCCGACGCACGCGCTGAAAATTGTGAAGAATCCGGATACGTTCCGTCTGAACGCCTACTGGGGGCAGAACGATATCAGCGAAATTTACAGTCAGGCGGAAACCGGCGGCATGCTGCTTTCCTCCATGGGCAACCCGAAGCAGTACCCGATTTACTGGGATAAAATCCTGATCAACGCCTCCCAGGTGACGAACCCGTCCATCGACCCGCTGCGCGAGCCGATGGAGACCCGCACATTCCTCGGCAAAAAGCCGGGCGCCATTGAACGGAATCCGGACGGAAGCATCAAGACCGGCAGCCTTCCGCCCCAGCTGAAGCTGGAGGTTCCGATTCTGTTCTCCGCGATGAGCTACGGCTCCATCAGCTACAACGCGCACCAAAGCCTCGCGAGGGCGGCCCAGGAGCTGGGAACCTATTATAATACGGGCGAAGGCGGGCTCCACGAGGATTTTTACAAATACGGCCCGAACACCATCGTTCAGGTCGCGTCCGGCCGGTTCGGCGTTCATCACGACTATCTGGAAGCCGGCGCGGCGATTGAGATCAAAATCGGGCAGGGCGCGAAGCCCGGCATCGGCGGGCACCTGACGGGGGCGAAAATCACGGACGCGGTTTCCCGCACCCGCATGATCCCGAAGGGGACCGACGCGATTTCTCCGGCGCCGCACCACGATATTTATTCGATTGAGGATTTGCGCCAGCTGGTTTATTCCCTGAAAGAGGCCACGGAGTACAAAAAGCCGGTTATCGTTAAAATCGCCGCGGTTCACAACGTGGCGGCGATTGCGAGCGGGATCGCCCGCAGCGGGGCGGATATTATCGCGATCGACGGCTTCCGCGGCGGCACCGGCGCGGCGCCGACCAGAATCCGCGACAACGTCGGCATTCCGATCGAGCTTGCGCTCGCGGCGGTGGACGAACGCCTCCGGCAGGAGCAGATCCGCAGCAACGTCTCGCTGATTGTCGCGGGCGGCATCCGCAATTCCGCGGATGTGGTCAAGGCGATTGCGCTCGGCGCGGACGCGGTCTACATCGCGACCCCGGCGCTGATCGCGCTGGGCTGCCACCTGTGCCGCACCTGCCAGATCGGCAAGTGCAACTGGGGGATCGCGACCCAGCGGCCGGACCTGGTCAAGCGCCTGAATCCGGACATCGGCTACAAGCGTCTTATAAATCTCGTCTCCGCCTGGCAGCATGAGATCATGGAGATGATGGGCGGCATGGGCATTAACTCGATTGAGGCGATGCGCGGAAACCGTTTGATGCTGCGCGGCGTCGGCCTGAACGAAAAAGAGCTTGAAATTCTTGGAATCAAGCATGCGGGGGAATGAGCGATGAAACGGGTTTATGTGAATGAAGAATGGTGCCTGGGGTGCCATTTGTGCGAATACAACTGTGCGTTTGCCGCGACCGGTGAAACCGATATGGCAAAGGCGCTCAAGGGTGTTGCGATTCACCCGAAAATCCAGATTGAGGAAAACAACCGGATCAGCTTTGCTGTTTCGTGCCGCCACTGCGACGACCCGATCTGTGTGAAAAGCTGCATCGCGGGCGCGATTTCCAAGACGGACGGCGTGGTTCATGTCGACAAGAGCAAGTGCGTCGGGTGCTACACCTGCATTCTGGTCTGCCCTTACGGCGCGGTGATGCCCGCCCCGGACGGCCACGCAATTCAGAAATGCGAGCTGTGCACCGACAACGCCTGCGGCGAGCCGGCCTGCGTCAAAGGCTGCCCGAATGCCGCCATTGTGTTTGAAGAGAGGTGAATCGACTTGAATTATGTAATTATCGGAAACTCCACCGCGGCCGTCGGCTGCATTGAGGGAATCCGTTCCGTGGATCCGCAGGGGCCGATCACGGTGATCTCCGACGAACCGTACGCGGCCTACTCCCGCCCGCTGATTTCCTACCTGCTGTACGGCAGCACGACGGAGGAAAAGATGCGGATCCGCCCGGACGATTTCTATGAAAAGATGAAAGTAAAGACTTTTCTGGGGAAGGAAGCGGTTCGGGTTGATTCCGGCCGTAAAGCGGTTGCGCTTGACAGCGGAGAATCGATTCCGTTCGACAGGCTTCTGATCGCGACAGGCTCCCGGCCGTTTGTTCCGCCGATGCGGGGACTGGACAAGGTCGGAAAAAGGTTTTCCTTCCTGACGCTGGACGACGCGAAAGCGCTGGAATCCGCTTTGACCCCCCAAAGCCGGGTGCTGATCGTCGGCGCGGGCCTGATCGGCCTGAAATGCGCGGAGGGGATCCGCGGCCGCGTCGGCTCCATCACGGTGGTGGACCTTGCGGACCGGATTCTGCCGAGCATTCTGGATGAAGCGGGCTCCGAAATGGTGAAGAAGCACATCGAGCAAAACGGCATCAAGTTTCTGCTGGGGGACAGCGTCGCCGAGTTTGAGGAAAACCGCGCGCGTTTAAAAAGCGGCGGCACGGTGGACTTCGACGTGCTGGTGGTCGCCGTCGGCGTGCGCCCGAACACGGAGCTGGCGGCGGAGGCCGGGTGCGAGGTCGGGCGCGGCGTCGCGATCGACGAGGCTTCCGCGACGAGCGTGCCGGGAATCTACGCGGCGGGCGACTGCTGCGAATGCCGGGACATTACGACCGGACAGCGGCGCGTGCTGGCGATTCTGCCGAACGCCTATCTTCAGGGCGAAACGGCGGGAGTGAACATGGCGGGCGGCGAAAAGTCGTTCGCGAACGCCGTGCCGATGAACGCCATCGGATTTTTCGGGCTGCATGTTCTGACCGCGGGCAGCTACGACGGGGAAGAGATCGTCGAAACGAAACCCGGCGTTTACAAAAAGCTGATTGTAAGGGATCATCTGCTCAAGGGCTTTATTCTGATCGGCGAAATCGCCCGGGCGGGGATTTACACTTCGCTGATTCGGGAGCAGACCCCGCTGGATACCGTCGATTTTGAGCTTTTGAAACAGAAGCCGCAGCTGATGGCGTTTACGGCGGAGCGCAGGGCGGTCAAACTCGGAGGTGCGAAATGAACCGGATTGATGCAAACGGCAGGGATTTCCGCGCGCTGAACGAGGAAATCCGGGCGGCGGGACAGGAAATTCTGATAGAAAACTGCATGGGACAGCGGTATATCGCGGCCGGGATGAGCGGGGTCAGCCTGACGATTCAGGGGATTCCCGGCAACGCTCTGGGGTGCTACCTGAACGGCGGAACCATCCGGGTGCACGGCAACGCGCAGGACCAGACCGGGGATACCATGAACAGCGGAACCATCGTGGTCGACGGCTCCTGCGGGGACGCGACCGGGTACTCGATGCGCGGCGGGAAAATTCTGGTGCGCGGCAACGCGGGCTACCGCGTCGGAATCCACATGAAGGCATACCGGGAACAGCAGCCGCTGATTGTGGTCGGCGGCGAAACGGGAAGTTTTCTGGGCGAATACCAGGCGGGCGGAACCATTATCGTGCTGGGAATCGGTTCTGAAAAGAAGGCTCCGGTCGGAAACCTGTGCGGCACCGGGATGCACGGCGGGAAGATGTTTCTGCGGGCGGAGGCGCTTCCGGCGGACTTACCGCCTCAGGTGGCGGCTTCGAAAGCGACCGAAGAAGATATGGCGGAAATCGACGGGTATCTGGAAGAATTCTGCGCGGCGTTCTCCATGGAGAAACAAAGCCTGTTTGACCGCCCGTTCTACGTGCTGCGGCCGAATTCCAATAACCCTTATAAAAACCTGTATACGTTCAATTAAATATTCTGATTGCGATAGAAAGAGCCGGGTGCTTCGAAAGAAACATCCGGCTCTTTGCAGTTATGTTTTCTAAACGGCTTTGTACAAATCGTCCAGCAGAGCTTCGATCCTTTGA
>NZ_JBJKOP010000041.1:0-22924 GCF_046707225.1 Caproicibacter sp.
CGCAAGGTCCAGCAAAAGCTGGATCACCCCGTAGGTAAAGCCCGTGAGCAGGCCCCATTTTACGCCGTACTTGTAGCCGATCAGCAAAATCGGCAGCATGCTGCAAAGCGTCACCGACCCGCCCAGCGGCATTTGGTACAGCTTAATCAGGCTCAGCACCGTCGCAAGCCCAAGCATGATTGCGCTTTCCACCAGCCGGAGCACCATCGGATTCAGCCCCGTTGTTTTCGTGTTTTCATTTGTCATAATTGCCCCTCCATTTCGTCCGGAATTCTGCTAATGGAGAACAAAAAACGCCCCGCGACCTGCGCGGAGCGTAACTTTCGTTTTCCTACGCTGGCATTATCCAGATCAGGTTATGGGTTTCAGGCGTCAATCCGCCTGCTCTCAGCCGGGAAATACCCAGCACCCCTTTTTTATTTTCGGAATTATCATACAACAGCGATTCTCATTTGTCAACCAGAAATTCGCGCAGTTCTTCGACCGAACCGACGAAATTTTCCGCGCCCTCGCGCTCCATTTCCTCCTGCGAGCCGAATCCGTACAGCACGCCGACAAAATTGGTTCCGGCCCTTCGCGCGCCGCCCGCGTCGTACTTGGTGTCCCCGACCATGACCGCGCGAGACGCCGGCACGCCGGACCGCTCCAGCACCGGCAGAATCAGGTGTTCTTTCCCCCTGCCGGATTCGGAATCGTCCTCGGTCGAAATATAATCCATGGGCTGCACAAGACCGAAATGATTTAAAACCCGCTTGGCCGGGGTCGCCGGTTTGGAGGTAGCGACCGCAAGCAGGGCGCCGCCCGCCCTCAGCTCTGCCAGAAGATCCATAATGCCGGGGTAAACCGAATTTTCATACGCGCCCCGGCTGTTATAATAATCGCGGTAGAACCGGATGAATTCGGCGACTGCTTCCTCTTTCATTTCCGGAAACATCTCATTAAGCTTGTTTCGGACCGGGGGGCCGATAAATTTTCGCAGGGTTTCCCGCGGCGGAACCGGCCAGCCGATTTTTTGAAACGCTTCCTTCAGCCCGCCGGTGATCCCCGGCGCGGAATCCGTCAGAGTGCCGTCCAAATCAAACAGGACAAGGTCATAACGAAAGCTCATTCGGCCACCGCGCTTTTTCTTTGTTCGGCCTTTTGCAGAAAGCGGTCGCTTTTCACGCTGACGCGTTCATGCGTGCCGGTTGCAATCACTCCGGCGTTGTCCCGCGCTTCCAGGCGAAAGCGAAATATCCTTTTTTCATGCTCCAGCAGCTCGGCGGTCACCGATACAACGCAGCCCGGCGCGGTCGGCGCGAGGTGCTCAACGGTGATTTTCGACCCGACGGTCGTTTCGCCGTCCGCAAGGGATCCGGCGGCAAGCTCCATTGCCGCGTTTTCAAAAAAAGCCGAAACGGCGGGTGTTGCCAGCACGGGCAGCGCCCCGCTGCCCATGCGGGAAGCAAGCAGCTCCTGCGTGACGGCGTATTCTTTCGTCAATCGAGTATCCGGCATTGTAATTTCCTCCAGTTGCATGATATAATAATACGATTCCCTTTGTGCCCGGAAAGAACGGGCACGGTTCTACTTTATTATATCATATCCAAAAAAGGATTTCATCCTTGACCGCCGGGAAATCCGCGGGGATTTTCTTGCGGCCGGTTATTACCCAAAGGGAGGCGTCTCCATGCCGGAAAGCAGCACCGCGCCGAACGGACGCGGAAGAATTTACCTGATGGACGAGTTCCGCGGATTCGCCGTGTTCTGCATGGTGTTTTACCACGGATTTTACACGTTCGGCTATCTGTTCGGAAATGAGATCGGCGTTTACTTTTTCCGTTTTTTTATGCCCGCCGAACCTTTTTTCGCCGGGATGTTCCTGTTTATTTCAGGCGTCGCCTCGTGTTTGACGCACTCAAACCTCAGGCGGGGGACGAAGCTGCTGGCCGTCGCGCTCGGCGTGACGCTGGTCACCTGGATTTTCGTACCGGAGGACGTCATCACGTTCGGCGTGCTGCACTTCCTTGCGGTCTGCATGATCCTGTTCGGCTTTTTGAAGCCGTATGCCGACCGGTTCCGTTTTTCGTGGATTCCCGTGATCGCCTGCTTCGCGCTGTATTTTTTGACCCGCGGCGTGCCGCGCGGCTTTCTGGGCTGCGGCCCGGGTTTCGGCATTCCTCTTCCGGGCGGACTTTACACGTTCGCGTGGCTCGCGCCGCTCGGCTTTCCCGGCCCCGGCTTCGAAAGCTCCGATTACTTTCCCATTCTGCCGTGGATTTTCGTTTTCGCGGCGGGCACCTTTGTGGGCAAGCTGGCAAAGGCCGGCCGTTTCCCGGAGATCGCCTACCGCCCGCAGGTGCCGATTCTTTCGTGGTTCGGGCGGCACGCGCTTGTGCTGTACCTGTTCCACCAGCCGGTCATCTACGGTCTGTGCCTGCTTTTAAAACCGCTGGCGCCCTATCTTTCCTGACCGGGCTTATCCGGCGGTAATTTCGACCCGGTTGCCGTCCGGGTCAAGAACGCAGCTTTCATAGTAACCGTCCCCGGTCCTGCGGGGCCCGCTCACCACGGGCACGCCCTCCTCCTTCATGCGGGCCGTCAGATTTTCCACCTCCTGCTCCGATTCCGCGGAGAACGCAAGGTGCGCGTAGCCCGCCGTGAATTCGCGCCGGACGGTTTCGTTCAGGTTCCGGCTGTGCATCAGCTCCAGCCTTGCGCCGGACTCAAAGCTGACAAAACGGGAGGAAAAACCTTTCGACGGATTTTCATATTCCGGCCCGGACTTGCCGCCGAACCACCTGCAGTAAAACTCTTCCAGCTTTTTCAGGTTCTGTGTGTAAATCGCTGCGTGGGTAATCGTCATATCCCGACTCCTCCGTTTTTCCCCGCCCCTGAGCGGGAGTATTGATTTTCTATATATTACCACATTTACTGTCCCAAAAGAACGATAATTTTACGATTTTTGGAGGGATTCCATGAATCTGACCCTGGAATTGACACGACAGTTCGGCCTGCAGGAATGGCAGGTAAAAAACATCGTCGAGCTGATCGACGCCGGAAACACGATTCCGTTCATCGCGCGCTACCGCAAGGAGGCGCACGGCTCGCTGGACGACCAGAAACTGCGGGAAATCGCGGAGCGACTGGAATATCTGCGCTCGCTGGAAAAACGCCGGGAGGAAGTCGGCGCGCTGATCGGGGAAACCGACCTTATGACGCCGGAGGTTGCGTCGGCGCTGCAAAAGGCGGAGACGCTGGCGGAAATCGAGGACATTTACCGCCCGTTCCGCCCCAAACGAAAGACGCGCGCGTCCGTCGCAAAGGAAAAAGGACTGGCCCCGCTCGCGGAGCTGATCGGAAGACAGGGCCCCGGCGAACCGCTCTCTTTTGCAAAGCAGTATGTCGACCCGGAAAAGGGAGTCGATACGCCGGAGGACGCGCTCGCCGGCGCGCTCGACATCATCGCGGAAAACGTCTCCGACAACGCGGAGATCCGCCGCAGGCTCCGCGTCGTGACCCTCGCGCACGGGGTTCTGGCTTCAAAAGCGGCGAAGCCGGACGAAGACAGCGTTTACGCCCCGTATTACGATTACCGCGAGCCGGTGAACAAAATCGCGGGGCACCGCGTGCTTGCCGTCGACCGCGGGGAAAAAGAAGAATTTTTAAAGGTTTCCGTCGAGCTGGACCCTGCCCGCGGGCTGAACATCGTGTTTTCCGAATGCGTCCACGGGGACAGCCCCTGTGCCCGCGCGGTGCGCTCCGCCTGCGAGGACGCCTACACCCGGCTGATTTTCCCCTCCATCGAGCGGGAGATCCGCAACTCGTTGACGGAAGCGGCGGACGAATCCGCCGTTAAGGTATTCGCGGTCAATCTGCGGCAGTTGTTCATGCAGCCGCCGGTGCGCGGCAAAATCGCGATGGGCCTTGACCCGGGGTACCGCACGGGCTGCAAGGTCGCCGTGGTGGACGCGACCGGACGCGTGCTGGACACCGGGGTCATTTACCCGACCCATTCGCAGGTGAAGGTGGAGCAGGCCAAAGAAACCGTCCGCCGGATGATTTTGAAGCATCATGTGGAGGTCATCGCCATTGGAAACGGCACCGCGTCGCGCGAGACGGAGCAGTTCGCAGCAGAGGTCATCCGCGAACTGGACGCGGGCGTTTCCTACATGGTGGTCAGCGAGGCGGGCGCGTCCGTCTATTCGGCGAGCAAGCTGGCCGCGCAGGAGTTCCCGGAATTCGACGTAACCCTGCGCAGCGCGGTATCGATCGCGCGCCGTTTGCAGGACCCGCTGGCGGAGCTGGTCAAAATCGACCCGAAGGCGGTCGGCGTGGGGCAGTACCAGCACGACATGCCGAAAAAAATGCTGGACTCGGCGCTTTCCGGCGTGGTGGAGGACTGCGTCAACTCGGTCGGCGCGGACCTGAACACGGCCTCGCCGTCGCTTCTGGAGCATATTGCCGGAATCACTGCGGCGGTATCGAAAAATATCGTAAAATACCGTGAGGAAAACGGCGCGTTCCGCGCCCGCAAAGAGCTTTTAAAGGTACCGAAGCTTGGCCCGAAGGCCTTCGAGCAGTGCGCGGGATTTCTGCGCGTTCCCGAAAGCGAAAATATTCTGGACCACACCGCCGTACACCCGGAATCCTATGACGCGGCGAAGGCGCTGTTAAAACTGTGTGATTACAGCCCCGCCGAAGTAAAACGGGGAAGCTTTCCGGGTCTTGCGGAAAAGGTGACGCAACTCGGAAAAGAAAAAGCCGCGGCGGAAGCCGGGGTCGGCGTTCCGACGCTGATGGACATCGTCGCCGAGCTGCAAAAGCCGGGCCGCGACCCGCGCGACGAGCTGCCGAAGCCGCTTCTTCGCACCGACGTGATGAAGCTGGAGGATTTGAAGCCGGGCATGGAGCTGACCGGCACGGTCCGCAACGTGATCGACTTCGGCGCGTTTGTCGACATCGGCGTGCATCAGGACGGGCTGGTTCACGTTTCAGAGGTCTGCGACCGGTTTATCAGGCACCCGTCGGAAGTCCTGAAGGTCGGGGATATTGTCAAGGTCCGCGTCCTGTCGGTCGACGTGAAGAAGCAGCGCATTTCCCTTTCGATGAAGCAACAGAAGAAAGTTTGATTCTGCCCTCAGGCCAGGACGGGGTCGGAAAGCGGTTTTCAAGCCGCAGTGCGGCACTGTGCTGTTTTATTTTGGGACCAAAAGCCCCTTAACCCAAATTATTTCTATCTTTGCACTCAGGCCGTGCAGGCCCATACTTTCGGTCCCGTACGAAAGTATGCAAAGTACGGGTCGGGGGGGACTTCAAATTCCCGTAGGAAGGGCTCCAACCGTCCCCCCCCGACGCCCCCCGGCACCTGTCAAAAGGCTAAAGCAATGTTCTTAAAGCCTACTGCTTCTCATTGACGACGGGGGCTTCGGAGTGAAAGCCACTGTTTCTTTTTTGGGAAACTGCAATTCGTTAGCTTGCCTTGATTTAAGCTTACTTAATATATCACTCAACTTTGGAAAAGGTTACTTTGATCTATCAATTCTCTGTGTTTTACCTATAAGCACTTAGGGAAAGAATGGGACCGTCAAGGAAAAGCACTACACTGGAGAATTGGAGCGGGCCCCTTGACAGGTGCCGGGGGTGTAGGGGGGAAGCCATCCGGCCCGTACTCGCCTACGGCGCCCACGGCTGAAGAATAGTGCTTGGCTTTCATTTCTCTCGCCGCTCTTGTTACCGACACTTTGGATGCAGCGTCACGCTGCTCCCCCCTACTCAACCTTTGCCTACTTTCGTTTGATTACGAAAGTAGGGGCCCGTCCGGCCTGAGGACAAACTAAATAAATTGAAGAAATTATGGTTAAGGGGCACTTTGCCCCAAACAGCATAGCGCTGCGGGCACGCGGCGTGAAAAAGACTCTTCCTTGCGGTTTTTTCCACAAAGTTTTATAATATGGTTGAAAATATTTTCCCGTGAAAGCGGGATGCCCGAATATCCCGGTGCGAAAACGGCGCCGCCGAAAAAACACACTGAAAAGAGAGAGGATTCACCGATGAAACTGGGTATTGTAGGACTGCCGAACGTCGGCAAAAGCACGCTGTTCAACGCGATTACCAACGCGGGCGCACAGGCCGCGAACTATCCGTTCTGCACGATTGAGCCGAACGTCGGCGTGGTCGCCGTTCCGGACAAACGCCTGGATCAGCTGGCGGAGATGTACCACCCGAAAAAATACACGCCCGCAACGATTGAGTTTGTCGATATCGCCGGGCTGGTGCGCGGCGCTTCCAAGGGGGAGGGCCTCGGCAACAAATTCCTCGCCAACATCCGCGAATGCGACGCAATCGTGCATGTGGTGCGCTGCTTTCAGGACGACGACATCGTGCATGTGGACGGCAGCATCGACCCGAAACGTGACATCGAAACCATCAACACGGAGCTGATTCTCTCCGACCTTGAGGTGCTCGACCGGCGCATCGAGCGCACACAGAAAATGATCAAGGCCGATAAAAAATATCAGGCGGAGCTGGATTTCTTCAAACACGTCAAGGATGTTCTGAACGGGGGAAAGGCCGCGCGCACGGTCGAATGCGAGGAGGATCAGGCGGAGCTGCTCGCTTCCGTCGCCTTGCTTTCGAATAAACCGATCATCTACGCCGCGAACATGAGCGAAGGCGATTTTTCAGCGGGCGTGGAAAAGAATCCGTATTTTGGGGTGGTAAAAGAATTCGCCGAAAGCGAACACGCGGGCGTTCTGCCGATCTGCGCCGAAACGGAGGCGCAAATCAGCGGCCTGGAACCGGAGGAAAAGGTGCTGTTCCTTGCCGACATGGGACTCGATGAGTCCGGTCTGGACCGCCTGATCCGCGCCTGTTACTCGCTGCTGGGGCTTATCTCGTTCCTGACCGCCGGGGAACCGGAGGTCCGCGCGTGGACGATCCGGGAAGGGACCAAGGCCCCTCAGGCCGCCGGCAAAATCCATACGGATTTCGAACGCGGATTTATCCGCGCGGAGGTCGTCGCTTACGACGACCTGATCGCCTGCGGCTCCCTTGCGGCCGCAAAGGAAAAAGGGCTTGTCCGCAGCGAGGGCAAGGATTATGTGATGAGCGACGGCGACGTGGTGCTGTTCCGCTTTAACGTTTAAGATTCGGGACGCAAATCGTCTTTCGCGCTACACGGTCACTCAGCCCCGGGGTTAGGCCAAGGGGCCAAAAGCCCCAATATTTGTACGAAAAACAAGGAGAAACCGGATGCTGAAAATCGGCTGCCATCTTTCCGCCGCGAAGGGATACGCCGCGATGGGCCGCGACGCGATTTCCATCGGCGCAAACACGTTTCAGTTTTTCACGCGCAATCCGCGCGGCGGAAAAGCCCGCGCGCTCGACCCGGAGGACGAAAGCAAATTTCTTTCGCTGATGCGGGAAAACAGGATGGGCCCGTTTGTCGCTCACGCGCCCTATACCATGAACGT
The DNA here is from genome assembly GCF_046707225.1 of Caproicibacter sp. Classification (NCBI taxonomy): domain Bacteria; kingdom Bacillati; phylum Bacillota; class Clostridia; order Eubacteriales; family Acutalibacteraceae; genus Caproicibacter; species Caproicibacter sp. The sequence goes on from NZ_JBJKOP010000041.1 coordinate 7,455, forward strand.
CTGCTCCGGCGACGAAAAGACGCGCGCGTTCGGGCGGTCGGTTCTGGCGGACGATCTGGAGCGGCTGGAACGGCTGCCCGGAAATTTCTATAATTTCCACCCGGGCAGTCACGTTGGCCAAGGTTCGGAAGAAGGCATCCGTATGATTGCGGACGCGCTCAACGAAGCGCTCACGCCGGAGATGAACACCACGGTTTTGCTCGAAACCATGGCGGGCAAAGGAAGCGAAGTCGGCCGCAGCTTTGAAGAGCTGCGCGCGATTCTGGACCGGGTGGAACTTTCGGAGAAAGTGGGCGTTTGCCTGGATACCTGCCACGTGTTCGACGCGGGGTACGATCTTGTCGGCGACCCGGACGGGGTGCTCGCGGAATTCGACCGCGTCATCGGCCTCGGGCGGCTGAAAGCCGTCCACCTGAACGACAGCAAGAACCCCCTCGGCAGCCGCAAAGACCGCCATGAGCTGATCGGCAAAGGGCATATCGGGTTCGGGGCTTTGCTCCGTTTCGCGCGTCATCCCGCCGTGCGGGACCTGCCGCTGATTCTGGAAACGCCGAACGACCTTTCCGGCCACGGGCGGGAAATCGCGGAAATCTCGCAGGAATGGGAAAAACTCGACACATCTTTGTAATATTTATACTTTTCTATACAATTTGTATCTTTTCAACCCTGTTTCCAATCAACACGTAAGCCTCCGGAGTTTTTCCGGGGGCTTTTTTACAGGCCGCGCAGCAGCTTTTCAACCTCAGCGCCGATTTCCTCGTCCGTGACCTCCAGGTTTTCCTCATCCCCTTTCAGGCATAAAGACTGAAAGACAGAGTATTTGTATTTCTCTGTTTTTTCAGTCAGAAGGATGCCGCGCTCCTTTGCCGCCCGGTGAAAAATCTCCGTAATGCGGCGCTCGACGGCATTTTCCCTGCGGTTTGTCTCCCCGAGGTCCAGCGCCTGGGGAAACGCGCGCAAAAATGAGTCAACCAATCCGTCCCGCCTGCTGAGAAACAGAAGCTCGTACCCGTCCCATGGGACGAGTTCCATCACCGCCTGCGGAGTCTGAAGCTCTAAATCCTCCTGCCAGTACCCCGGGCTTTGCCACTCCGGCAGCTTGTAAGTCTGAAGCTCGCGCACCGGAATTTCCTTCGGATAAGCGGAAAGCACGGCATCGATAAACGTGACGCGCCGCCGCGGAACAAACAGTTCCGTCAGCTCCTCGCCGGTGAAAAATACGCCCGTCCAGGATAGCCGCTGTTTTAAGGGTTCCTCGCGCGTGAAAAAATCGTGGTCGGTCACAACCCAGTTGTAATTTTTTTGCTCGTTTTCAATGGCTTCGAACAGCGCGGCCAGGTCCCCGCCGCCCAGATATTTTCGCGCGATTTTTGCCCCTTTCACCGCTCAACAGCTCCTCGTTTCCGCAATTTAATTCTATTCTGGCATTCATCGGGCGAAATTGCAAGAAACGGAATGAATTTTTCACGGATTTTGAATAAAACGAGCCAAAAAATTAAGAATATTAAAAATAAACTTAAAAATATTGATTTTTTAATTGACATTTTTAAAAATAGTGATTATGATAGTATCAGACCAAAGAACGGAGGATGATCGCATGGCATATTCGGCGCCAACCAAATGTTCCGTCTGCGGGTCAGAACTGCAGATCACGCGCCTGACCTGCCCGAACTGCTCGTCGGAGATTACGGGAACGTTCGCTCCCTGCCGATATTGCTCGCTGGACGAAAAGCAAAAGCTGTTTCTCGACACATTTTTGAAATGCCGCGGGAATATCAAAGAAGTGGAACGCACGCTGTCCGTTTCGTACCCTACGGTGAAAAACATGCTCGAAGACCTTCTTGCGGCGCTGTTCCCGCAGGACCCGCCCGCACCGGCGCTTCCGGATACGCAGGAGGTGCTGGACCTTTTGGAACAAAAAAAAATCACGGCACAGGAAGCCGCCAGACTTCTTTCCGGTAAATAATCCGTATCAAAACAATTTTCAAGGAGGAATCCCTCATGAACGGCAATGAAAAAACCCGCATTTTAAACCTGCTTCGCGACGGAGCGATTACAACCGAGGAAGCGGAGCAGCTCCTCAACGCGCTGGAAGAGCGCGAGCAGCCCGAAGAACCCGCCGCAGAACCGGTCGTTTTAAAAGACAATCGCGGCCGCAAGCCGAAAAAGCTGAGAATTCTGGTCGACAGCGACGAGGCGAATAAAGGCAAATCGAAAGTGAACGTCAGCATCCCGATCTCGCTGATTCGCGCCCTTGGCCCGATTGCATCCTCCAGCATTCCGAAAAAGACCAGACTCGAGCTGGAACAGCAGGGCATCGATGTCGCCGCGATCCTTGCGGAAGTCGAAGAGCTGATTGAAAGCGGCACGGATGAAGATTTCATCAATGTCGATTCCGGCGACGGCGAGGGGGAAGGCAACTCCAAGGTAAGGATCTATGTGGAATAGGCCTGCAATGGTGCTGTGGGTTTCGGTGCAAATCCAGAATCCGCCCGGAAAACGCAGATTTGCGTTCGGCGTGCCTGTGCCGACGCTTCTGCTGTGCCAGTGGGCCGACATGGCGGAAGACGTGCTGACGGCGGTAAAATGGTTCCCCGGCGTTCGAAACCGGCTCGATTTCATTCCGGCCGCCGCCATCGCCGCCGCCATCCGTCAAACCGCGCGGGAACTCGCCCGCTCCGGCCCGACGGACCTTGTCGATGTGGACGTGGAAAGCCCCGAGGGGCACCGGGTGCAGGTGAAATGCCTGCTTCGCTGAAAGGCGGTTTTCCGCCGGCAAACCGCATTCACCCCGTGCGGTACCGGTATCTGATTAATTTGGAGGGCAAAACAACAATGAAACTCTTTGTAAAGTGGCTGGTCTGCGCTGTTTCCCTGTTCCTGACTTCACAGATTTTTCCCGGCCGGTTCGTCCTGTGGGGCGGGCTTTTGGCGCTGATCGCCTGCGCCACCGTTTTGTGGGTTCTCAATATCTTTCTCCGCCCGCTGCTTCAGCTTCTGGCGCTGCCGTTCTCTCTGGTGACCTTCGGGCTGTTCAGCCTCGTGGTCAACGGGGTGGTGGTCGCTCTGGCGGCCGCGCTGATTCCGGGCATCGCGATCCACGGGCTGTGGGTGTGCGTCTTTATTTCGCTGCTGATCTCGCTGGGAAACATGATGTTCGCGCACAAGGCCCGCTGAATAAAACCAGCCGGGCCCCGCGGCGGGGCGGACACTCTGCCGCGGCACGGCGGCCCGGTTTTCATAGGATAAAAAACTGAATCACACTGGAAGAAAGCGAACCAGCGCGCAAAGCGAACTTTGCGCGGGAGCATCAGGTTTTATCAAAACGATAAAGCTGTCGGTTCGTGCGCCCTTTTTCAGACCAACATTCAACCATTTTTCGGAATTTCTGTAAATTTCAGGACTTGCGAAACGTGTGCTGACCGGTCGGCGCGCAGCCTGTAAATCAATGTTATAAGCAATTCCCCAATCATTGAAAGGGTGAAAATAACGCATATGCAAAACAGTAAAAAATTATGGAATAAAGACTTTTTAATCTTATGGCAGGGGCAGCTGGTTTCGACGGCGGGCGACGCGGTTTACAGCATCGCGCTGGGGTTCTGGGTGCTCGCCGTGACCGGCTCCACCGCGATGATGGGCACGCTGATGGCGGCCTCCACCTTGCCGGGCATTCTGATTTCTCCGTTCGCGGGCGTTTTGATCGACCGGGCGCATAAAAAGAGGCTGTTCATCGCAATGGATCTGCTTCGCTCTGTGTGCATCCTGCTGATTGCCGGCGCGGCGTGGAACGGCGCGCTCCGGGTCTGGATGGTGTTCGCCGCCGGGATCATCCTGAGCCTTTGCGGCGCGGTGTTCAGCCCCGGGATTCTTTCCTCCGTGCCCGACCTGGTTCCGCAGGAAAAAATCGCGAACGCCAATTCCGCGTTTTCCATCGTATCGACCGGCTCCAACTTAATCGGCAGCGTCGCGGGCGGATTTTTATACCAGGCGCTGGGCGCGACCGCGCTGTTTCTGTTCGACGGCCTGTCCTTCCTGTTTTCGGGCGGCTCCATGGGCTTTGTTAACATTCCGGACAGCAAACAGGTGAAAAAGGTCAGCTTCTTTCAGGATATGAAGGACGGCTTCCGGTATATGTGGCGCTTTCCCGGTATGCGGCTGGTTCTGCTGGCAGCCGCGATGTGCAACTTCTGTGCCTATATCGGCATTACGCTGATTCTGCCGTTCTGCAATAATTCTCCGGTTCTCGGCGCTTCCGGCTACGGCATGATGATGGGCAGCTTTATGGGCGGCTCAATGCTTGGCTTTCTTCTGTTTTCCATTGTGACGCTGAAACCGAAGAGCATCGTCCCTGCCTATCTCGCGGCATGTCTTGTCAGCAACCTGGCCTTTATCGCGGGCATCTATCAAAGCGCCGTGCCGCTCATGATTTTTCTGGTCGCGCTGGGCGGATTTGCAAACGCGCTGATTAACGTGCTGTTCATGGCGGCGGTGCAAACTTCTACCGCACAGGAGATGCGCGGAAAGGTCATGTCGTTCATGATGATGACGGTGCAGGGACTCACCCCCATCGCGATGGCGCTGGCCGGTGTGCTGGGTGAAGTGTTTCCTCTGCGTGCCGTAATTTCTTCCGCGTTTGCCGTTTCTATGTTTTTCTCGCTGCTGATTGTCACGAGCCGCTCTTCCCGTGAGTTTATCGTTCCAAAAAGCACGGCGCCCCGGGATGAACCGCAGGCTCCCGGCGCGTGTACGGCCGAAGCCGAATCGAAAATCGCAGGGGAATGATTTCCCGTCCCCATGAATTTCCTGTTCCGCCCGCCATATAATAATAGAACACGGGAAATGAACGGGAGCGGGAGAGAATTCGCTTGAAAACCATCCTGATTCGAATGAAATCGCGCGCAAACGGCGAGGCCGCGCCGGAGCGGCGCGCCCGGCGGAGGGAAACCCTGCTGGGCGCGCTGATTCTGGCGGCGGCGCTCGCCCTGTTTGTCCTTTTGACGGCGGCGCTGTGCCGTCCGCTGGCGGGCCTGCTTTCCGACCCGGCGCGCCTGCGCGCCGTCGTTCGGCGTCGGGGTGCTTTCGGCGTCCTGTCGTTCTTCGGCCTTGAGGTGGCGCAGGGGTTCCTGCCTCTCCCGCTGGAAGTGACGACGGTCGCGGCCGGTTATCTTTTCGGGCCGTTCGGCGGCTTTCTGTTGACATCCGCCTCCGTTCTGACTTCCACCACTCTGCTGTTCACCCTTGCCAAGCTGTTTGGGGAACGGTTCTTCCTTCTTTTATTCCCGCACGGCGAAAGCCCGTGGATTCTGCGCGACGAAAAGGCGCGCCGCCTTGCCACATGGACCGTGTTTTTAGTCCCCGGCCTGCCGAAGCGGCTGTTCATCCTTTCCGCCGCTCTGGTGCCGCAGCGGTTTTCACGTTTTCTCGCCGTTTCCACGCTGGCCCGCGTCCCGGCGCTGATCTTCTGTTCGTTCGGCGGGCACGCGCTCGGCAGCGGAAATTACGCGCGGGCGGTTCTGCTGCTCTGTGTTGTCGCGATTCCCGCCCTCGCGGCGTTTTTCATCTACCGCTCCGCGACCGCGCGAAAAAAATGAGCTGTTCCGGCCTTAAAATCATATTGAATGAATATGATTCATTGACAAGAGAAAAGAACTGTGCTATTCTGGTTTTATCCCGAAGGAGATGACGCAATGGCGCGGATTACGAAAGAACCGGAAGAGCGCAAACAGGAAATTCTGGACGCGGCGATGAAGCTGTTCAGCGAAAAAGGGTACGATAAAACCTCCATCAGCGACATCGCGGAATCGCTGAAGATCGCGCAGGGCCTTTGCTACCGCTATTTTCCCTCGAAAGAAGCCCTGTTTGAGGCGGCGATCGACCACTACGCCGACATGCAGGTCAGCAAGATGCTTCCGATTCTGTGCGACGGGAGCAAAACCCCGCGCGAAAAGATTCTTTGCTCGCCTGCTTACCCGCAGATCGAAAGCGAGGGAAGCGACTATTACCGCGTTTTCCACAGCGAGGGAAGCCGCCCGTTCCACGACCGTCTTTCTCTGCGCATCTGTAAAAAGGCGTTGCCGATCCTGGCGGAGCAGCTTCAAAAAGCTCAAGAGACCGGAGAAATCCACATGGATGATGTGCGCACGGCGGCCAGTTTTTTCATTTACGGACAGCTGGGTATTTTACTGGCGCACGATCTTTCACCAAAGGAAAAGTCTGACCGGATTCGTCAGTTTCAGCTCAAGATGATGGAATTGTTTTAGCGCGGACAGATCCGTTCGAGCTGTTTCCGCGCCCCCGCCGGCGCGGTTGGAGACAGCTCCGCCGAAATAGAAAATCCTTTCGTTTTTGAAAGGATTTCTTTGCCGCTATGATGAATGATATTCATTCATATATTCTTAAATCTATCCTTTTCATTGAAGACCTTATTTGTATTTTGAAAAGGAGACGATGGTTCACTTTTTAATGAATGGTGCTCATTCATCATCAATGCCTTTAACGATAGAATCCAGTTTCTCATTGGGTCCTGCGTTTTGGATCCCGCCGCAGGGGAAGGGAATCCCCCGGCAACTCAGAAAGGAAGAATTTTGATGGAATCAAGGATCAATTTTGTGGAGGAAAAAACGACCTCCGGCCTGATAAAAATGGCGCTGCCGCTGCTTATGGCGCTGGTGCTGAACATGGCCTACAATCTGGTGGACAGTCTGTGGATCGGCAACCTGCTGGGGGAAAGCGCGATGGCGGCGCTGACCAGTTCAACCCCGCTGATTCTGATTTTGAACGCGCTCGGGATGGGCGCTTCCAACGGACTTTCGATTCCGCTTTCGCAGGCAATCGGCGCAAAGGACGAAAAGCGCGTGACGGCGCTGATCTCCACTTCGTTCATGGGATTCCTGGTCATGAGCGTTCTCTTAACCGGCCTGTGCGAGGGGTTCGCGGACGGGATTCTGCGCGTGATGAACACGCCCGCGTCCGTCTTCCCTCTGGCAAAAAGCTACCTTGCGCTCTATCTGCTCGCACTGCCCGCCGCTTATTTTTATTTTTATTTCACCGCCGTGCTGCGCAGCTACGGCAACTCCACGCTTCAGGCGGTTTCCATTTTGTTCTGCACGGTCTTAAACGCCGGGCTTGACCCGCTGTTCATCCATTTGTGGGGGTTTGCGGGTGCCGCCGCCGCCACGCTGCTTTCGCAGACGCTTTCCATGGTGATTCTCCTCCTGTACATCGCAGGAAAAAAATTGTTTCACTTTCAGCTTTCCGCTGTTGATTGGAACGAGGGAAAACAGATTCTGTTCAAAGCCCTGCCCTCCGCCGTACAGCAGAGCATTCCCGCCCTAAGCACCGGCGTGCTGACCGCCATCGTGGGCGGATTCGGCGTGACCGCTATCGCGGCCTACGGCGTGACCGGAAAACTGGAAGTTATCCTGTTTTATCCCGCCATGGCGCTGAACATGGCGCTGACGACCATCACCGGGCAGTGCTTCGGCGCGGGGCGCGCCGACCGCGCCGCCGATTACACGAAAAAATCGCTGCTGTTCGGCTGTGTGCTTTTGGTCTTGCTGACCGTGCCGGTCGTAGGATTCGCCGGTTCGCTTTCCGGTCTGTTTTTAAACAGCGCAGACGTTGCGAAAATCGTCGCGTGGTATTTCGGCGTCATCGGCGTGGGATATGTGCTGAATACGGTGACAAACTGCTTCCTCGGCACGATGAACGGATTGGGAAAGCCGGGCATGGGAATGGCGCTCATGATTTTCTACTATCTTGTGATCCGGATGCCGCTCGCGTTTGTTCTGTCGCGGGGAAGCCTCGGCCTCGGCGGGGTCTGGTGGGCGGTGCTCGTCAGCCACGCGGTGGCGGCGGTTTCGGCGGCAGCTCTGTTTCGTTTCCTGTATATCCGGAACGAAAGAATGCAAGAAGCGGCGCGGAATTAATCTTCCAATCCGCTTTGTTTCATGCGGTATAAATAAAAAAGTATCTGAAGCGACAAAACCTCCAGCCAAAGATAACCAATTGACAAGGAAGGCGTTCTCGGGTAAATCAGGATCAGACCGGCGCACTCGCAGACGACAATCACAATAACTATTCGGATTTCCTTTTTATTCATCCGCTGAAAAGGCTTCGCGGCACATACCAGAAGAAAGTAGAGCAGGGACAAAACAATGAGTCCGATTCCGAAAAAAATCAACGTGACATCCAAATCGGAGAAAAAGGAAACAACGGACGAAACCTTGCCGTAATAACAGACTAGCAGCGTAAAGAAAAAAAGGTTGTAAAGAATAGCAATGAGAAAGGACAGCGCCCAGAGCGGTTTCAGTTTCATTTTATCCTCCTTTGGCGGTTTTATTTGGGGATCAGCCCCAGAAAGCAGGAAACGAAAAACAAAACAATCGCCGCAAGCACGAGATAATGGGGCCACTTGGGAACGGACGCGGGGAACGCGCCGCTTTTGCGGGCAATCAGGGCAAAGAAAAGTTCTTGATCCGTTTTATAGAACAGAAGCAGGAAAATCAGCGTCAAAAATAAAAATGCAATGGTAAGATACAGCAGCGGCCCCGTTCCCATGGTTTCGCGTTTCATCCACTGGCCCGCCGAGGCGGCCACCAGCGTGCACGCGGCGAAAACCGAGTATAAAGCATACCAGAAAAAATTGCGTTTCGGCATCGTTAAAAGCTCCTTTTCCGCCGCGTCAATGTTTGGCTTCCGGCGGCTTATAGTAAATGGAATAGGCATACGACGCCAAAATGAACAGCGTTAATCCGATAAATTGGCTGAGAGAAAGAACGATTGCCAGATAAACATCGACGAGAAAAGACAGAAAATGCCCGGCGGCGCGAAGTTTAGGATAACGAAGAGGTTTCTGCCGCGCCTTATATTGATAGAACTGAAAAAGAAAGGCCACCATCGCAAGCAGAACCGCAACTTTTATCAAAACTGTCCAAACATTCTGGTTGTTTTGGAGCGCAAGGGCTCGGATATTTTGAAAAACAGTCTGCATTCGACATCCCCCTTTCAACAATTCCCGGTATCTTTTTCAGTTGCCGCGTCTGTTCCGGTAATGTTTCACGATGGGCCATAGTCCCGCCGCCGCGCCAAGAACCGCAAGATACAGAAATTCAGGCATGCGGACAAAGAGGGCACACCCAACCAGCATCAAAAAGCACCAAATTTCATAAAATACGTCTGTCTTTGGGTGTGGAGAAGAATGTCTTAGGGATACAATGTTCCATATTGTAATTCCTGCCAGCAGAAACAGCAAAATCATTTTCCAGCCGATGCTTCCATGATTCGAATTGGCCCAGAAAACGGCTTGCCTTACGTCCTCCCAATGGGGAGAAAACAAAAGTATATTCAACAGGGAAACGCACCTCCTTTTTTCCCGTCCCCGCAGGGCAACGGACGGATATGAAACCCGGACATAATTTTCCAATTTGAAGACTCGATCATTTGCGGAATTCATAAGATCACAGGTTGAAAAAATTGAATCCTTCCTAAATAAAACACCGCGGCCCTCTGTTTTGTTACAGATTTTTTGAAATTCGGCACTTTTTCTCCCTCTGCGCGGCAGGCGATTCAGCAGAAGGGTTCCCGCGCCGCTACCGGATGAAATAAAAAATTAAGATTACGCAGTAGAAAGCGGAAAAGAGCCAATAAAAGAGTTGAATCCTTTTTGCGGTGCGATGTTGCAGCTTTTGATCAAAATACGATTCTAAAACTTTAGTGAATACCAAAACGAGCAGCCAAAGAAAAAGCATGAAAATTACAAAATCTTTCAAGACGGAGCACTTCTTTCTGAAAAATATTCAGCTTTTCCTGGTTCGGCAGGAAAGGATCTGACATCGAAAAATCGCGCAACCTCAAAATTTCTCGAGATTTTGAGGTTGCGTTAGCTGCATTACAAATTATATTTTCTTATTTACAGGTTGCCAAGCCTCTGCAGAATCGTTTTTGCATGAATTCGACGGCTTGCCTATTTCCCGATAAGAAAATCTAGGCTTTTCAGCGTAACATAGGAATCGCCTGCTGTTCAACGTATGATATTTGCCACATACTATTAAAACAAGTAAAATGAATCACGACCCCATGCCCATAATTTTCTTGACTGATTTCATATAACACGGTTGCGACCAGCAAGGCTACAACTATTGAAGCGTACTTATCCGGTATAAGCCCTAAAATTGGACTTCCTAAGCCACCATAGTCAACAACTTTTTTTGCATCAGAATTACTTAAATATAGATCAAATCCATTCTTTGTTTTTACATATTTTGTGACTCCATAAAATGATGATCGACTAACAAACGAATTGGCAATTATCCTTTGGATTGAATCATTTGTTTGACCTGTAACCGGTATCGTGCTGTTTACATGGATTTCGCTATTCACCGCAAGTTGAGGGGCCAGGGCCTTCCTTTTTTCCGCCGCGTTGGCCGGAAAAACTAGAAAAGCAGACACCATGGAAATCAGCAGAAGAAATGATACCATTCTTTTTGTTTTCATTGTAAATAAATCTCCCTTCGTTTTCAACAAAGTTTTTTGGCGTTCGTTCAGGCAATAGGCATTCGCAAAAGACCGTCTCTTTAATTCTGCATCGGTATCACCCACTTTTAAAAAATTGGAAGAATTTACATCCCTCTAATTAATACAACACCGTAACACCCTGTTTTGTTACAGCTTTTTTAAAAAAATTTTTAAAATTTTTCAATTAAGGCTGCTTCGCATGAAAAAAGCCGGGAATCATTGGGAAAATCTTCAAACCATATTTCCGATTTGTCACTACCGGCTTTTGCTCAAAAATTCATAACGGCTCATTTCGTACTTTACTAAATAAAAGTGTTGACTTGCATCAGAATCCATTTTATAATGGAAGACAAAATATTCAAACGAAAGCAAGGGAGTGGTACGTTTGATTACCGGAGCCGAAATCATGGTCAGATGCCTTGAAAGCGAGCAGGTCGAGCTGGTATTCGGTTATCCGGGCGCTGCCATCTGCCCTTTTTATGATTCTTTGTCCCTGTCGAACATCCGCCATGTGCTGGTGCGGCAGGAACAGAACGCCGCGCATATGGCGAGCGGCTACGCGCGCGCTTCCGGCAAACCGGGCGTGTGCGTGGCGACCTCCGGCCCCGGCGCGACGAACCTGATTACCGGCATTGCGACCGCGTATATGGATTCGATTCCCTTAATCGCGATTACCGGGCAGGTCAACCAGTGGCTCCTGGGCCGCGACGTGTTTCAGGAAGCGGACATCACCGGCGCATGCGAATCATTTACAAAACATTCGTACCTGATTAAAGATATTGCAGACTTGCCGCGCGTGTTTAAAGAGGCGTTCCACATCGCCGCAACCGGACGGCCCGGCCCGGTGCTGATCGACATTCCCACGGATGTGCAGACGGCAAAAACGGGTTCTTTCGCTTATCCTCAGAAAGCCGAAATCGCTGGATACAAGCCCCGCACGCAGGGGCACGCCGTACAGGTCAAACGCGCGGCGGAAGCCGTCCGCGCGGCAAAACGGCCGCTGATCGTCTGCGGCGGGGGCGTGGTGAGCGCCGCCGCGCGGGAAGAGCTGATCTCCTTTGCGGAGGGAACCCGGATACCGGTCGTTTCGACCATGATGGGACTCGGCGTGATGCCGATGGACAGCCCGCTCTACCTCGGCATGATCGGCATGCACGGGCATGAAAACGCGAACCGCGCGATTCACGAGTCGGATTGCATTCTGCTCTGCGGGGCAAGGGTCGGCGACCGCGCCGTCAACGACCCGGAAAAAATTACGGAAAAAGCGACGATCATTCATATTGACGTCGACCCGGCGGAGATCGGGAAAAACATGGCGGTCAACATTCCGATCGTCGGCGACGTCCGCTTAGTGCTGAAAAGCCTTTCCCAGCAGATGACTCCGGTCGGGGAGGACAGCGACTGGACCCGGCGGCTGAAACAGGAAAGGGCGGAATTCGTTCCCCGCGGCACCCCGCAGAACGGAACGGGTTTTGTCGAGCCGCGCTCCTTCTTCCGCGCGTTTTCGTCCCTGCTGCGGGAGGACGCGATTCTGGTTTCCGACGTGGGTCAGCACCAGATCTGGGCGGCCTCCAGCTTTAATGTGAAGCAGGGGCGGTTCCTCACCTCCGGCGGGCTGGGCACCATGGGGTATTCCCTGCCGGCGGCCGTCGGGGCAAAGCTGGCGAAGCCCCACCGGCAGGTCATCTGCATCTGCGGGGACGGCGCGTTCCAAATGTCGCTGTGCGAGCTTGCCACCCTGGTGGAAAGCGGCGCGGAGGTAAAAATCATCCTGATGCAGAACACCAGGCTCGGCATGGTGTGGGAGATTCAGAATAAACGGTACGAGGGGCGCTGCCCCGCAACGCAGTTGACGGGGGACCCCGATTTCGTCGCGCTGGCGAAAGCCTACGGAATCCGGTCCGCGCTGGCGGATTCCAACGATTCCGCCGAACACCTTGCGCGGGAAATGCTCGAGGCCTCAGGGCCGTTTCTGCTGGTGTGCCGGGTCGATCCCTGCGCGCCGACGCTGTAAGGGAGGGGAAGCCGCATGAAACATACTCTTTCCGTTCTGGTGGAAAACCAGCCGGGCGTTTTGTCCCGCGTGGCGGGCCTGTTCTCCCGCCGGGGATTCAACATCGACAGCCTTGCCGTCGGAACCACGCAAAACCCAAAAATTTCCCGTATGACCATCGTGGTCGACGGAGACGACTATATTGTGGAGCAGGTCGAAAAACAGCTGAACAAGCTGATCCCGGTCATTAAGGTCAGGGTTCTGGAACCCGGGTCGTTCGTCAGCTGCGAGCTGACGCTGGTCAAGGTCGCCTGCAAGTCTAAGCAGCACGCGGAGGTTCTCAACGTCGCGCGGCTGATGGGAGCGGAAATTATCGATGTGGCGCCCTCTTCCTTAACGCTGCGCTTTTCGGGCGACGAAGAGCAGAGCCGCACACTGCTGGGGCTGCTGACTCCCTACGGAATCCGGGAGGTTGTCCGCGCCGGGTCCCTCGCCATTGAAAAAGGCTCGGACCTGCTGAAAAAAAACAATAAGGAATAACTCTATTCTTTATTCATAAAAAATTCGCCGAAAGGCCAGGAGGAATGCAAAATGCCAAAGATCTATTACGAAGCCGATTGTGACATGAATCTGCTGAAAGGAAAGACTGTCGCGATTATCGGCTACGGCAGCCAGGGCCACGCACACGCGCTGAATCTGCACGACAGCGGGGTCAACGTGATCGTAGGCCTTTACGAAGGCAGCAAGAGCCGCGCCAAGGCGGAGGCCGCGGGGCTGAAAGTCCTCACTGTGCCGGAAGCGACCAAGGCCGCCGACATCGTCATGGTTCTGATTCCGGACGAAAAGCAGGCGGACGTTTATAAAACGGATATCGCGCCCTACCTGACGGAAGGAAAAGCCCTCGCGTTCGCGCACGGGTTCAACATCCACTTTCAGCAGATCAAGCCGCCGAAGAACATCGACGTATTCATGATCGCGCCGAAAGGCCCGGGCCACACGGTTCGCAGCGAATACACGGCGGGCAAGGGCGTTCCGTGCCTGATCGCGGTGGAGCAGGATTACACCGGCAAGGCGCACGACATCGGGCTTGCCTACGGCGCGGGACTCGGCGCGGCGAGAGCGGCAATCATGGAAACCACGTTTAAAATCGAAACCGAAACCGACCTGTTCGGCGAACAGTGCGTGCTGTGCGGCGGCGTGACCGCCCTGATGAAAGCCGGGTTCGAAACGCTGGTCGAAGCGGGCTATGCGCCGGAAAACGCGTATTTCGAGTGCATTCACGAAATGAAGCTGATCGTCGACCTGATTTACCGCGGCGGCTTCTCGCTGATGCGCTACTCCATCTCCGACACGGCGGAATTCGGCGATTATGAGACCGGCAAGCGGCTCATCACCGACGAGACCAAGAAAGAAATGAAAAAGGTTCTCTCCGAAATTCAGGACGGCACCTTCGCAACCAAGTGGATCGCGGAAAACAAGAACGGCCGCGCACATTTCAGCGCCTGCCGCCGCATCGAAGCGGAGCATGAGCTGGAATCCGTCGGCAAAGAGCTGCGCAAGATGTATTCCTGGAACGACCAGCCCATCGACTGAGCAGGGTCAACGTTCCCTGTGCCCGCCGGCTGAAACGGAAAACAGAAGCTCCCGGAAACTAAAGTCGTGAACGCCATAGGCGCGTCCTGTCCGGATGGACCGGGACGGACGAAACATAAAATAAAATGGCCGCGCGGACGCTTCTGCATCCGCGCGGTCGTTTTGTCGGCGGCCCCGCCGTTTCAAAAGGACGGAGAGCCATGTTGCCTGCGGCACCTCTCCTGATAAGAGCGTGCCCAATTCTGCCTGATTGAAAGGACTCCTTTTCACGCGCCTTGCTTTGCACTTTCCCGCCTCTCAAAACGGAAAAGCCGCCGGTACCGGGCGGCGTGTTCCCGCCCCCGCAAAAGAAAATGGTGGCGGCACGAAATTTCCGGGTTCCGTGCCAAAAAACACGCGGGAGCGGGCGTTTCGCCCGATACAGGGCACAAAAAAGCACCGGTACGGAATTTTTCATTCCATACACCGGCGCGCGTGAAAAGCAGGATTTATTTTTCGCCCCTTTTTTCCCGCTCTGTACAAAACAGGGGGAAAGAGGTATAATATTACCTGCAAATGCGCGGTTTTACCGCTGTGTATGGAGCCTGTTTCTCCGTATGCAGGGGGCGAGGTGTGTCACCACCTTGTCCCTGCTTTGCACTTTTTTATGTGCCTTACAAAAAACAGTATACCGCTTATTTCCATAAATTTCAACTTAAATTCTTTTTTTCTTATTTTTGAACTTATTTTTTTTATTTTTTTCTTTTTTATCTGGGCGCTTAAAATGCGGCTTTCACAGTTGCGGCGCAGCAATTCTAATTTTTATTTGGGGCAAGGTGCCCCTTAACCCCTATTTTTTCTAATTTTCTCTCTGTCCTCAGGCCGGGCGGGGTCGGAATGGGGCTTTCCGCGCCGCAGAGCAGAAATATTTTCTAAACTGGGGCTGATTGCCCCTTAACCATAATTTCTTCAATTTATTTAGTTTGTCCTCAGGCCGGACGGGCCCCTACTTTCGTCCTCAAACGAAAGTAGGCAAAGGTTGAGTAGGGGGGAGCAGCGTGACGCTGCATCCAAAGTGTCGGTTTCAAGAGCGGCGAGAGAAATGACAGCCAAGCACGATTCTTCAGCCGTGGGCGCCGTAGGCGAGTAAGGGCCGGACGGTCTCCCCCCTACACCCCCGGCACCTGTCAAGGGGCCCGCTCCAATTCTCCAGTGTAGTGCTTTTCCTTGACGGTCCCATTCTTTCCCTGCGTGCTTAGTTAGAAAGCGTACAGGGAATCGATAGATTGAAAGCAATCTTTTTCAAAGCTGAGTGATATATTTAAGTAATCTTGAGTCAAGGCAAGCTAATGACTTACAGTTTCCCTCTCAAAAAGCAGTGGCTTTTCTC
>NZ_JBJKOP010000042.1:0-5979 GCF_046707225.1 Caproicibacter sp.
CCTATGCAATGATTGATGTGTACGACTCCAAAAATCATTTCCTGACTCATGCGTCCGTTCGCATTATCGTAAAAGGAGAAACGACAAAGCCTTACGGCAATTCCTGGCGCCAGTTTGGAATCTTTTAGCCAAAACCGTCATTAAATCTTAACCCAAGAGCCCCTTTAGAGGTTTTCCGGAAAATGAGTAACACTTTTTCCGTCTACCTCGTAAAGGGGCCTTTCTGTAGTGCATTTTAAATTAAGTCTATCTTTTTATATTTGTAATCGAAACGAAGGGAAAATTCGCGCATTTTGTCTATGATTTCTCTTGTAATATCATTTTATTAATTTGCGGTAAGTTTTAGATCCATTATTAATAAAGGTATTGTCGGAATTTTACTTGAAAAGCAATTAGAATAGCATTTAGGAAATCCACATAGGAACCAGCCGCGTTAACAAAACATAATCCATTTTTAATAGGCTCAGTTGCAAATAAAATCAAATAAGCGTTTAGTCCCCAAAATGTTTTTTCGGACTTAGCAAAGTTTGGAATGAATGTAGGTGCATTCATTTGTGGATTACATATAAGCAAAAACTGCAATTATAAACAGGAGAATTTTGAAGTCAACATGAATAAAAGATATTTCTAATGACTCTGATGAAATATAATCAAAAAAGTCTATGCTTGAGCAAATAAGCACGCCACAGGGTTTAACAAAAAAATAATGCATCTCGCCCATTGTTAAAAATTTTGTTCCGAAACAGGGGATTTTGCCGGTTTTTGTTGTGCTTCTGTTGTGCATGGGGGAATATCATAGAAATAGAGAATGAAAAATTTAGGGGAATTATGTCGCAACTTTCTATTTGTGTGATACTGGAGGAATTTAAGAAATGACAGAAAAAGTAAAAAAACATCTCTGGAGCTGGAAGCCGATCCTGGCTTTTAAACAGACGGGAAAAAAAGCTTTGGCGCTGCTGCTGTCCGCGGCGCTGGTCATTACAACCATGCCGGTGATTCAGATGCCCGTGAGCGCAGAGGAGACCGCCGACGCTGCGGTACAGGATTCCGGCTACATTGCAGGCAAAGACGGATTTCACGTTGTTGCGTACGACGAATCCGCACGGATTGAAATTCCGTTTGTGAGCGGCGCAAAAAATTACAAGGTATATCTCTCACAAACGGAAGGATTAACGGACTTTTCCGGCGCTTCCTGTGTACTGAACAGCGATACCTATCAATCGTATACATATGCGGTTAACGGGAACAAGGACGCGGCGAACGACTCAAAAACCATCTCTATTGGCTATTCGGACAGCGAAGACAATACATATGATTTTTATCTGGTCACAAACGACGGTTCCGCCGACACGGTTCAGGATTCCGCCGAGGTAAAAACCCGCTCAACTGCGGATGCGACCTGGACAACGCCGGGCCACTACGACACCGGCTGGTACGGTGACGGTTCGGCAAGTGAGTTTACCATCAAAACGGCGGCGCAGTTGGCGGGCCTTGCGGTTTTGACCGACGGACTGAACGGTGAAACAACTACGGACTTTACCGGCAAAACCATTCATCTGGCTTCTTCGGTCGACCTGTCCGCTTATTTATGGACGCCAATTGGGACATCCGACAATCATTTTTGCGGCTCTTTTGACGGCGGAAATTATGACGGCGGGAAGTATACCGTCCAAAACGTTGTTACCGGTCTGCACACGAATGACAGTAAGCCATCCTATCAGGGCCTGTTTGGGGATGTGGGCAATGGCTTCATCATACAAAATGTCGGTGTGGTCAGCGGCAATATAAACGGCTGTAAATATGTCGGCGGCGTTGTGGGATATGCCTCCAACGGGACCCTTTCAAACAGCTACCAAACCGGTACGGTCAGCAGTTCCGGTTCGTATTCGTATAGCGGCGGCGTCATCGGCTATGCTGCAGACGATACGGTGACAAATTGCTATAACACCGGTTCGGTCCGAGGGGATAGTGTTGGCGGCATCGCGGGCTTCTTTGGAGGCAGTACGGTGACAAACTGCTATAACACAGGCGCGGTCAGCAGTACAGGGGAACGTATCGGCGGCGTCGTGAGCGATGCTACCAATAGCACAATGACGAACTGCTACAACACCGGCGCGGTCAGTGGTTCCGGCCGGTATGTCGGCGGCATCGTGAGCGCGATCTCTTCCGGCTCCAGTCTGACGAACTGCTACAACACCGGCGCGGTCAGTGGTTCTAGCAAGTATGTCGGCGGCATCGTGAGCATGATCAATTTCGGATCCAGTCTGACGAACTGCTACAACACCGGCGCGGTCAGCGGCACAGGGGATAATGTCGGCGGCGTTGCGGGAAGTGCGTCAGGGCAAACCACAAACTGCTATAACATCGGCGCGGTCA
This sequence comes from Caproicibacter sp., assembly GCF_046707225.1. Lineage (NCBI taxonomy): Bacteria > Bacillati > Bacillota > Clostridia > Eubacteriales > Acutalibacteraceae > Caproicibacter > Caproicibacter sp. The sequence goes on from NZ_JBJKOP010000042.1 coordinate 2,377, forward strand.
GCGGTAAAGGGGATAATGTCGGCGGCGTTGCGGGAAGTGCGTCAGGGCAAACCACAAACTGCTATAACACCGGCGCGGTCAGCGGCACAGGGGATAATGTCGGCGGCGTCGCCGGCTCCTCTTCCCGGACGATCAAAAACGCTTACAGTATTGGGCAAGTGAACGGTGTTTTAGGGGGTCAGTATTATAATTCAACTGGTACGCTGGATTCCTCAGTTTCAAGTAAAGATGACTTAATCAACAAAGTTATTTCCGATGATGGTTCTGACTTTATCGCTTCGCCGACGAACTATGCACAGTATCCTCTTTACGACCATAAAGAGAACGGCTTATTCAAAGACACAAATCCGGTCAATCAGGGTTATCCGGTTCTGCGTTCGTTTGGTTATACGGATAGTACGGATGCAAAAGGATTTTCTCCCGCAACCATAACAGTCGAAGATGGTAAGATTACCGTTGACAGTGATTACGGCGACGGAACGGAATCAAAGCCGTATATCATCCGCAACGCGTACCAGATGGATTTGGTGCGCAGCTATACTCAAACAAAAGATGTCTATTTTAAACTTGCCGGGAATGTTGATATTTCTCCCGCCCAGTACAACAAAACACCCGACGAAAACGGCAGCTGGACTTCATCGGACAGCTGGAAAGCAATCGGTGACCAATTTGACCATTTCAAAGGTAATCTGGACGGAAATCACTGCACGATTTCCGGAATGTTTCTTTCTTCCGGCGGAGTGCTAGACGATGCTGAGGGCTTGTTTGCATATACCGTGTGGGGTACCATTCAAGACCTTGGCACAGCCGCCTCGAATATGACGGCTAATGGAAAAAGGTTCACTTATTTAGGAAGCATTGCGGGGTTTGGCTCCGGAACCATTCGAAATTGCTACAACGCAGGAACAGTCAGCAGTTACGGTAGCACATCGACGTGTGAGCTTGGCGGAATTGTCGGTCGGGCTAATTATTATGATAGTAGTGAAAGTGCTTTTATTTCTACTACGTTCGAAAATTGCTACAATTCAGGGACAGTCATAGGAAATGGTAATAACGCTATCATTGGAGGCGTTGTTGGATGTTCGGATAATCATATAAGTGGGGTTGAGTATCAGTCAACACTTTCCTGCTGCTATAATTCCGGAGCAGTTACCGGTTCTAGCCCTGAAAACAGTGGCACTACTGGCGGCGTCGCTGGTCTGTGGTACGGCAGTTTTACGGACAGCTTCAATGTAGGAAAAGTCAGTTCTACGAGTTCTACAAGTTCTCCGTGTTGTACTGGGGGCGTTGCCGGCAAAGTAATTGCAGCATCAGATACCAATAATATTCAGAAGAACTGTTACAACCTTGGCACAGTTAGCAATGATGGTACAGATAATTGGAGCGGCGGTGTATTTGGCAACTGCGGAGGCAGCCTTTATACCACAACGGGGCTGGTCAGCAATTGCTATAATGCAGGAACGGTCTACACTGACGGTGCAGCCGGCGGTGTAGCCGGCGGCATTTACCACGCTGACGTTCAGAATTGCTATAACATTGGAAAAGTTAACGGAATATCGGATGTTGGAGGCATTGGCGGCGGTGTGGGCAATGCTACCCTCCAGAGCTGCTATAACACCGGAGTGATTGACGCGAGGTCTCAGACAAAAGGCATTGGCATTGGCGGCATTGCAGGATATTTGTCCGGTAAGATAACAAACTGTTATAATACCGCTGTAATCCACAGTTCTTCAGACAAGGTCGGCGGCATTGCAGGCCAAGTCGGCAACTCCGCTGAAACCGATCCCTCAGTAATCAGCACCTGCTATAATACAGGGAATTTGGATATTGGTAGCGGTAGCGATATGCATGATGTTGGCGGAATAGTTGGTGATTTAGGAGATAATTCGGTTTCCCTCTGCTATAACCTTGGAAATGTCCACTCCAGAGGCGGCATTATGGGTAATACAGTGTATGGTGCGTCGGTTTCCAAGTGCTATTACACCAATACATCCGGCGGCGGAGGTTTTGATGATAGTGGCACGACTGCCTTTATATCCTATAAAAGCCAGATGGATAAGGGCAGCACAGCAGATATGAAAGAAGTTGCCTTTGCGGATTTAGACCCGGATTTTAAAGCCGCGTTTGGAATTACCGACGTTCAGTATCCGGATGGATATGAATCCTCCGACACGGATGTTTTAACGGTAAAGGATAAAACCGTAACAGCCGTGGAGGTCGGGGATGCAGAGGTCAGAGGAACAGCGGGCGAACATTCCAATGCTAAAATCATCATTTCACAAAATGCGCTGAATATGACCGACGCATCCGGATTTAAAGATGCGGGAACGGAGAAGGTCTCTAATGTGGTCGGTTTACCGGTGAGTGTTGTGGTTTTGCCGAAATTCACCGCCTTTTCCGTCAAAGCGGGTGACGGTAAGAATTATACAGGGAAAATTGATAATTCAAAAAATACTGTTTGGGTTAAGGTCCCGGATGGGACGGACATCAGCAGCCTGGTTGCGACGTTTACCGTGAACGCCGATGCCGGGGATGTATCTGTATATGCCGATGGCAAAGAACAAAAAAGCGGCAGTACACAAATTGATTTTTCAGAGGATAAAACATACAGCATTTCTGGAAAGAGCGGATATCGCGATTATACGGTCGTGGTTGCGCCGGAAAGCAAATCCCTTGCCGGGATAGACGATTACAGCATTGAAATTGGCGACAGCGATTACGCCGGAACCATTGACGAAGACAAAAAGACAATCAGTGTAACGGTGCCCTATGGAACAGATTTGACGAAACTGGTCGCTGACTTTTCCGCATCCAACGGGTCGGACGTCACGGTCGGCGAAGCCGCGCAGGAAAGCGGTACGACGGAAAACGACTTCAGCAGTCCGGTTTCCTACAAGGTGACAGGGCTTGACAAATCAACAGAGACTTACACGGTCAAAGTCACTTGTGCCGATAAATCAGAAAAGAGCCTGACCCATTTCGAACTTTCTGACGGCGACGATACCTATCAGGGGAAAATTGATCAGAAAGATCACACCATTACCGTGATCGTATCGGAAGATTCGAATGTCTCCAGCCTGATTGCCGCTTTTGACACCCTGGCGCCGAATGTGAAAGTGGGAGACAAGGAGCAGACAAGTGGAACAACAGCAAACGACTTTACCAACACGGTTACTTACACTGTGACCGCAGCGGATGATTCCACGCAGGATTACAAGGTAACCGTTACGGTTGAGGGAGAATCTTCGTGCGGGTTCCAGTCCTTTTCTTTGACAGACAAAGACGACAACACCTATACCGGAACCATTGATAAAGAAAAACACACCATCGCGGTCACCGTTCCTTCCGGGACGGACGTCACGGAACTGATCGCGAAATTTGAAGCAACCGCCGATGCGACCGTTACAGTTGAAAAAAGCAAGCAGGAAAGCGGAACGACGAAAAACGATTTTACCGACTCGGTCACCTATACGGTTAAAGCGGCGGACGGAACAACGCAGGACTACAAGGTGACTGTAAAAGTGGCAAGCGGAGCCGAATTCCAATCCTATTCTCTGAAAGAGAAAGACGGAAGCGACTATTATACCGGAACCATTGACAAAG
>NZ_JBJKOP010000043.1:0-37398 GCF_046707225.1 Caproicibacter sp.
TCAGCCGGCACGGAGGTCAGGGTCCCTGACCCCTTTCCGACTTCCACTTGGTGCACCATCAGGGATTCGAACCCGGGACACCCTGATTAAGAGTCAGGTGCTCTACCAACTGAGCTAATGGTGCATAGACCATGCGGTCAGCACGCGCCTCCGGCGACTAAACCATCGGCTTACGGGAACTTCCCGCTGCTTTTCAGATACATATCGTACCCTCAAAACTGAACAAAACTTGAAGCAGAAAAGTTTAAATGAACGGGCGAACCAAAAATATGGTCAAGCCCTCGGCCTATTAGTACTGCCAAGCTGAACACGTTACCGTGCTTACACACGCAGCCTATCAACCTTGTAGTCTTCAAGGGGCCTTACCAGCTTATGCTGTGGGATATCTAATCTTGGAGTCGGCTTCACGCTTAGATGCTTTCAGCGTTTATCCGATCCGCACATAGTTGCCCAGCTGTGCCATTGGCATGACAACTGGTGCGCCAGAGGTGCGTCCATCCCGGTCCTCTCGTACTAAGGACAGCTCTCCTCAAATATCCTGCGCCCACGACAGATAGGGACCGAACTGTCTCACGACGTTCTGAACCCAGCTCGCGTACCACTTTAATCGGCGAACAGCCGAACCCTTGGGACCGAATACAGCCCCAGGATGTGATGAGCCGACATCGAGGTGCCAAACCTCCCCGTCGATGTGGACTCTTGGGGGAGATCAGCCTGTTATCCCCAGGGTAGCTTTTATCCGTTGAGCGACGGCAATTCCACTCTCATACCGCCGGATCACTAACTCCAACTTTCGTTTCTGCTCGGACCGTCATCCTCGCAGTCAGGCCAGCTTACGCGTTTACACTCTATGGCACGGTTTCCGTCCGTGCTGAGCTGACCTTTGAGCGCCTCCGTTACTCTTTTGGAGGCGACCGCCCCAGTCAAACTGCCCGTCTAACAATGTCCCCCGGCCGGATTCACGGCCGCAGGTTAGAATTTCAGCAACTTAAGGGTGGTATCCCAAGGGTGACTTCACGATAGCTAGCGCCACCGCTTCACAGTCTCCCACCTATCCTGTACATAAATTACCGAAACCCAATATTAAACTACAGTAAAGCTCCATGGGGTCTTTCCGTCTTGTCGCGGGTAACCGGCATCTTCACCGGTACTACAATTTCGCCGGGCGGGTAATTGAGACAGTGCCCAGATCGTTACACCTTTCGTGCGGGTCGGAACTTACCCGACAAGGAATTTCGCTACCTTAGGACCGTTATAGTTACGGCCGCCGTTTACTGGGGCTTCAATTCAATGCTTGCACATCTCCTCTTAACCTTCCAGCACCGGGCAGGTGTCAGCCCCTATACGTCATCTTTCGATTTGGCAGAGACCTGTGTTTTTGCTAAACAGTCGCCTGGGCCTATTCTCTGCGGCCTCATTTCTGAGGCACCCCTTATCCCTAAGTTACGGGGTCAATTTGCCGAGTTCCTTAACTACCCTTCTCCCGTTGGCCTTGGAATCTTCTTCCTGTCTACCTGTGTCGGTTTGCGGTACGGGCGCATCGGATATCCCATAAGACTTTTCTCGCCCTGCTCTACGCATGCTTCCCTACTTGATTTCGGTCCCTTACGCCCGGGTCAACCAACGCCCGGGTCATGCCCTTTGCAGGTGTCATCTTACTTAAATCCTTCTGCGGCTACGGAATGTCAACCGTATGTGCATCGGCTACGCCTCTCGGCCTCACCTTAGCTCCCGGCTTACCTGGAGCGGACGAACCTTCCTCCAGAATCCTTAGACTTTCGGCCAATATGATTCTCACATATTTCTCGCTACTCATTCCGGCATTCTCACTTGAATGAAATCCACCGGCGCTTCCGCTCCGACTTCAACTCTCATTCAACGCTCTCCTACCAATCAATATTGCTATTGATTCCCAAGCTTCGGTACACGATTTTAGCCCCGTTGAATTTTCGGCGCAGGGTCACTCGACCAGTGAGCTATTACGCACTCTTTTAATGAATGGCTGCTTCTGAGCCAACATCCTGGTTGTCTAAGCAACCCCACATCCTTTGCCACTTAACCGTGTTTAGGGACCTTAGCTGTGGGTCTGGGCTGTTTCCCTTTCGACAATGAAACTTATCTCACACTGTCTGACTCCCGTACATCAATTATCCGGCATTCTGAGTTTGATAGGCTTCGGTAGCCTTTCGGCCCCTAGACCATTCAGTGCTTTACCTCCGGTAATCTAATACGAGGCTAGCCCTAAAGCTATTTCGGAGAGAACCAGCTATCTCCGGGTTCGATTGGAATTTCTCCGCTACCCACACCTCATCCGCTACCATTTCAACGGGAGTCGGTTCGGTCCTCCATGGGGTTTTACCCCCACTTCAACCTGGACATGGGTAGGTCACCCGGTTTCGGGTCGAATACAACTGACTTCATACGCCCTGTTCAGACTTGGTTTCCCTGCGGCTCCGTCCCTGAAGGACTTAACCTTGCCAGTTACATTCACTCGCCGGACCATTCTACAAAAGGTACCCGATCACCCATTGACGGGCTCTCGGTGCTTGTAAGCACAAGGTTTCAGGTTCTATTTCACTCCCCTTCCGGGGTGCTTTTCACCTTTCCTTCACAGTACTCTTCACTATCGGTCACTGGGTAGTATTTAGGCTTGGAGGGTGGTCCCCCCATGTTCCCACCGGGTTTCACGTGTCCGGCAGTACTCGGGATACAGCCCACTGCGCTTTCCCTTCGCATACGTGACTTTCACACTCTTTCGTCGGCCTTTCCATGCCGTTCTGCTCAGGATTGCGTACTTTTTGGCTGTCCACACCCCGCGGGCATTGCTGCCCACGGTTTGGCCTCTTCCGCGTTCGCTCGCCACTACTTGCGGAATCTCGGTTGATTTCTTTTCCTCGCCCTACTTAGATGTTTCAGTTCAGGCGGTTCCCCCCGTGCAGCTATGAATTCACTGCACGGTGACTGGACATGACTCCAGCCGGATTGCTCCATTCGGACACCTATGGATCAATGCCTGCTTACGGCTCCCCATAGCTTTTCGCAGTTAGCCGCGTCCTTCTTCGGCTCCCAGTGCCAAGGCATTCCCCTTGCGCTCTTTGTAGCTTGACCATGTGATTCTTTGGTTCTTCAAAATTGTAGTTTTTCTATCAGATGAATCTTCTTAGAATAACAACTTTTTCTCGCTTTATCTGCTTCTCGCTTTATTCAGTTTTCAAGGTACAACCTGAGGTTGACGCACGTCGCGGGTCAGCTTTCAGTTCAAAGAACCTTACCTGTCGCGGCCTTTCCCAGCCATCAGATTACACACAACATCCTTTTCCATTTGCATGGACCAGAACATCATATGAACACACAGTGTCTTTCGTCGCGCTTTCAACTTTTCGGTTTCCCAAACTCGCCGTCGCGGACTGAAACCCCGTATGTAATTTTGGCTCCCATTCCGCTTTCGCTTCCTGTTTGCCGTTTTCAGACTTTTGCCGCATCCATTTCCGCGACATTCCGCTTCCTGTCTCCAGAATGCTTCGGCGCGTCGTGCATGCAGGCTCAGCCTGCTGGTGGGCTTAAGTGGACTCGAACCACCGACCTCACGCTTATCAGGCGTGCGCTCTAACCGGCTGAGCTATAAGCCCATATTTCTCCGGCTTTGAGGCTATCCGGTCTTTCTGCCACTATAGCCAGTTTTTTGCGGACTTCCTCTGCGGCTCTTTCCGCGACTGCAAGCGTTTCATTTCTGAGTCGCTCCGGCGCGTCGTAACCGCGGACTTCGTCCGCTGGTGGAGATAAACGGGATCGAACCGTTGACCTCCTGCTTGCAAAGCAGGCGCTCTCCCAGCTGAGCTATACCCCCATGTAGGAAGTTATTCAACTGTTTGGTTCTTCTCTGTTTTTCTCTTTGAAGTTCCTTTTGCTGATTCCGGGAGCCTTTTCAGACTGTCCCGCCACTTAAAGGTACTTTCCAACCGATTCTCACCGGCGGGCCGTGCCTCCAAGCTCAGCTTGGGGCCTTCAAAATTAAACAACGATTGGATAATTCAGTCATCCGTAACCGACCTAGGATGTTGGAACAGAGTGTTTCATCTGCTCGGGTCTCCATAGAAAGGAGGTGATCCAGCCGCACCTTCCGATACGGCTACCTTGTTACGACTTCACCCCAGTCGCCAATCCTACCTTCGGCGGCGCCTTCCTTGCGGTTAGGCTACCGACTTCGGGTATTACCGGCTCCCATGGTGTGACGGGCGGTGTGTACAAGGCCCGGGAACGTATTCACCGCGGCATGATGATCCGCGATTACTAGCAATTCCAGCTTCACGCAGGCGGGTTGCAGCCTGCGATCCGAACTGAGACCGTTTTTGGGGTTTTGCTCCGCCTCGCGGCTTCGCTTCCCGTTGTTAACGGCCATTGTAGTACGTGTGTAGCCCAGGTCATAAGGGGCATGATGATTTGACGTCGTCCCCACCTTCCTCCGTTTTGTCAACGGCAGTCTGATTAGAGTGCTCTTGCGTAGCAACTAATCACAAGGGTTGCGCTCGTTGCGGGACTTAACCCAACATCTCACGACACGAGCTGACGACAACCATGCACCACCTGTCTCAACTTTCCCCGAAGGGCACCTGATGCATCTCTGCTTCGTTAGTTGGATGTCAAGACCTGGTAAGGTTCTTCGCGTTGCTTCGAATTAAACCACATACTCCACTGCTTGTGCGGGCCCCCGTCAATTCCTTTGAGTTTCAACCTTGCGGTCGTACTTCCCAGGTGGATTACTTATTGTGTTAACTCCGGCACGGAAGGGGTCAGACCCCCCACACCTAGTAATCATCGTTTACGGCATGGACTACCAGGGTATCTAATCCTGTTTGCTACCCATGCTTTCGTGCCTCAGCGTCAGTTAAAGCCCAGCAGGCCGCCTTCGCCACTGGTGTTCCTCCCGATCTCTACGCATTTCACCGCTACACCGGGAATTCCGCCTGCCTCTACTTCACTCAAGCACCACAGTTTCAAGTGCAATCCATAAGTTAAGCCCATGGTTTTCACACCTGACTTGCAGTGCCGCCTACGCACCCTTTACACCCAGTAAATCCGGACAACGCTTGCTCCCTACGTATTACCGCGGCTGCTGGCACGTAGTTAGCCGGAGCTTCCTCCTCAGGTACCGTCATTATCGTCCCTGAGGACAGAGGTTTACAATCCGAAAACCTTCTTCCCTCACGCGGCGTTGCTGCATCAGAGTTTCCTCCATTGTGCAATATCCCCCACTGCTGCCTCCCGTAGGAGTCTGGGCCGTGTCTCAGTCCCAATGTGGCCGTTCAGCCTCTCAGCCCGGCTACCGATCGTCGCTTTGGTGGGCCGTTACCCCGCCAACTGGCTAATCGGACGCGAGTCCATCTCTCAGCGGATTGCTCCTTTGATTTTATCACCATGCGGCAACAAAATGTCATGCGGTATTAGCGTCCGTTTCCAGACGTTATCCCCCTCTGAAAGGCAGGTTCCTCACGCGTTACTCACCCGTCCGCCACTAAAACAGCTCAAAGCAAGCTTCAATCTGTTTCCGTTCGACTTGCATGTGTTAGGCACGCCGCCAGCGTTCGTCCTGAGCCAGGATCAAACTCTCTAAAATATGGTATATAATCACCCGAAGGCGTTTATATCTATACTTAGAGTCGTTTCGGCTCTTCAGTCGATACACTAACGTATCTTTTGGTTTTTTGAAAGAGTTTCCCTCTCTTTTCGTCCGAAAGTACTTTTACTCTCGAAATCTTTACGGGTTCCTTCTTTATCGTCTCGTTGTTTAATTTTCAAGGTCCCATGCCCGCTTTGTGTATCTCGGCGAGCAACTTTATTAGTATAGCATGTTGATCTCTGTTTGTCAACACCCGATCACAATTTTTTGAAGTTTTGTTATTCATTAACTGTGCGGGTTTTTTATAATATCACAACATGCTCGCTTTGTCAACAGTCTTTTACAGATTGCGACCCGCTTCAAGAGCGGAATTAGATCATAACACAATTTTTTTGATTTGTCTAGGGTTTCATACAAAGAAATCTCTGGAAATTGTCTTTTCTTTTCCTTCATTTCTTATTATACTATTAATAATGAGACCATATAGAGGTATTTATGAAATTCTGTGTTTTAATCCTCGCAAGTTTGATAGCCTCTTTCATATCGGGAACGGCGGGATTCGGCGGCGCTCTTTTACTTTTGCCGGCTGTTACCGCATATGTCGGCGTCCAGACTGCCGTCCCTGTGCTTACCATCGCGCAATTAATCGGCAATCTGTCCCGCATGATATTCGGATTCAGGCAGATTGACTGGCCGCCGGTCGGTCTTTTTTGTATCACAGCATTGCCCGGCGCCGCACTGGGCGCGTTTGGTTTTTCCGTCCTTCCCTCCGGGTTTGTGACAAGAGCAATCGGCGGCGTCCTGATTGCATTCGTATTCTTTAAGCTGCTGCTGAAAATTGATCTGAAGCCCGGTAACAAAACCATATTGGCCGGCGGGGCAGCCGTTGGGCTGCTCTCCGGCCTGGCCGGAAGCGGCGGACCAATCGGCGCCGCCGTTTTCTTAACTCTTGGGCTGCCTCCGGTTGCATATATTGCAAGCGAAGCCGCAACCGCCACGGCAATGCATATTTTAAAGACCGTTTTGTACAGCAAGCTGCTGGGAATAGACCGGGACTCCTTAATCATCGGCCTGCTGATGGGGGTTGCCATGATCATCGGCTCGTTCTGTTCAAATAAAATGATTCGAAAAATGGAGAAAGCCAAATATCAGAAATATGTCGCCGTTTTTCTGGGCATCATCGGCGTAACTATGCTGATCACCGGCACGTAATACGGTATGGATTTGAAAAAACGAGCCAAACAGTTAAAAACAGATATTCCCGCGCTGTACCTTGCACTGAGGCATCGGGAAACGCCCTTGGCGGCAAAGCTGTGCGCCGGCGTTACGGTAGCCTATGCTCTGTCGCCCATCGATCTCATCCCGGATTTTATCCCTCTTCTGGGCTATCTGGACGACCTGATTATTCTGCCTGCGATGATTGCGCTGACAGTAAAGCTGATTCCAAACGAAATCATGAACAACTGCCGGCAGGAAGCCAAAAATCGCCGGTCGGACGGTAATTCGAAAAAATGGCGGTATGCCCTGCCGATTCTGCTCATCTGGCTGCTGTTTTTAGTCTGGATCACAGCGAAGTTCCTGCCCGGGGCCATCCCCCTCCTGTCATGATAAAAGCTCTTTGCCGAATTCGATCGGTAAAGAGCTTTTATCTTTTACACAATGTTCAATTCTTTTTCAGCCAGGTCAGCTTTCCGCTGCGCATTGCATCCTGAAAATCTGGCAGGACAGGCGGCTCCCCGCCGAACCTCTTGTACCAGCAGTCGGGATACAGAACTTCGGGATTCTTTACCGCTTCCGATCCCTTTACACTCTCTTTTTCCGAGTCCCGGACGCGCCGCGCAAACACCACCGTCCGGAATCCCTCAAATTCGTAGGAACAGGTGGAAAGCGTTATAATATCATCAGACGGCTTGATATCAACCGGCAATTTAAAAACAGAACGGATCCGAACCTGATAAAGGTATTCCAAAAAATCTTCTTCACAGGAAAAGGAGGTTTTTTGATAATCAAATGGCTTTCCCTGAGCCGAGTCCGTATTGACTTTCATGACCGCAAAAATTTTCCAGCAGGCCTTTTTGCCGCCTTTCTGATACAGAACAACAGGATGGGCACGATAAAAAGCAAGGCTTTCATAGTTCAGCAAAGGGGCGAACATGCTTCCATCCTTCATACTGTGCCCGTATAATATCGTATTTTTCAGCTGTTTGCCCGCCGAATCGGAGCTCAGCATAAAAATACTTCCGTATTTGGTTTCGTTTTTTTCCCAGTCATGGGTCAGGTAAAAATCAGGCGAACCCGACGGCGCCAGAAGGACCGGGTAATCAATCTCTGTTCCCGGCAGGGTAATCCATCCCGTCACGTCGCGGTTCACAGCTTTCAGCTGATCAAACGGATCAGGTGCCGCCTTCGGTTCCGCTGCCGGCGGAACGCTCTGACTGCCGGTCCATGTCGCGGCGCTGCTTGCAGCGGGCCGATAGCAGGAACGGGCTTCGGCCAAATCGGATTTGGAACGAAAAGACGGAAGTATCTGGCGTGAAATCAGGATTTGAGTACAGACCGCGAAAGAAAGGGCGCAGGCAAACAAAACATAGTAATAAGGAGACAAGCCCGACAACTGTTCGGCGACAGGCTTCATTCTCTTATCCGCAATTTGTTTCAACCGCAAAAAGCAGTCGAAAAGACGCATTGACATCAGACCTTACAACGGATTCAATTTTTGCTGTTCCAAAATAATCCTATCATGCGGCGAACAGGAGATCAACGCGTTTGATTTTAAATTCGTGTTAAATCCTAAAGGTCATCAAGAGTTTAACAGAAATTAACAGGAATGTAACCGGCTTCCCATTTGCAAAGGCTACAATAACGCTGTTAAGTCACTCATTTGAAAGAGGAGGTTCAATCAATGTTGATTCGTCAAAAAGCGGTCAAAACCATTGCGGCGGCGTTTTGTGCCATAACAGTGATGGGCGCTGCGCTCGGAATCCCGGCCCAGGCGGCTTCAGCCGCGGCTCCCTACAACATTACGATCGGAATCGGAAGTGCGGAAACGGAAGTACGGTTTTGCTGGCAAAGCGGCAATTCCGCCGCCGGACAGCTTCAGATTGCGAAAACAAGCGACATGAAGAACAACAGTTTCCCCGCAAGCTCGACAAAACAGGCAACCGTCGCAAAGATGACGGCGACGGAAGGTGTTCTTGACAATCCCAAAAACACCGATCAGTCCATCGGTTCTTTTCAGGATGAAAGCGGCGCGGCCCTTTCGGATGAATACTCCGACAAAGTTACGGTCGGCGGGCTTGTTCCGAATACCTCCTATACCTATCGAGTAGGAGACGGGACAAACTGGAGCAAAACATATACGTTCCAGACAAAATCCGCCAAGGACGGATTCAGCTTTGCGGCTTTCGGCGATCCCCAGATGGGTGCAAGCGGAAATCTGGCCAACGATCAGGCCGGCTGGGCAAACACGCTCAAAAAAGTATATTCGAAGTATCCTTCCCTGAACTTCCTGTTTTCCATGGGCGACCAGGTAAACAATTACGACCATCTGTATACGCAGCAAAAGGAATACAACGCATTTTTCAACCCCGATTCCTCGGTTGATTATCTGCAAACCCATATTCTGGCTGCCTATTCCGGCAATCACGACTTCCAGATGGGCAAGTATTACAGCTTCCATTACAATCAGCCCAATCTTTCCACCCTGGGGCAGACCAAAACAAACAATGTGGACGACAACAACGGAGATTACTGGTTCCGTTACGGCAACACGCTGTTTCTGGTGCTGGAAGGCAACAACTTCTATGACGTTTCCGCGCACGACGCCTTTCTGAAACAGGCAATCGACGCGAACAAAGGCGCAAAATGGAAGGTGGTTTCTTTCCATCAGGCGCCTTACAGCGAAGCCAACCACGACGGTGCGACTTCAGCGGATGACGACACGATGTTCATGCGCAAAAACTGGACGAAGCTGATGGACAAATACCAGATCGATATTGTGCTGAACGGCCACGACCATTACTACACCCGCACTTATCAAATGTATGGCGGGTCCGCCGTCAGCACGGTTAAAAAAGGTCAGGTGACCAATCCGAAAGGGACCGTGTACCTTACGCTTGATTCCGGCAGCGGCAGCAAATACTATAAATACAACGCCACAGCGGATCACTCCTTCAGCGCGGCCGGCTGGCAGAACAACGAACCGACCTACACTTACGCAAAAGTCACCGGCGATACCTTTACGCTGACAACCTATACAACAAGCTCCGACACGCCGATCGACACCTATACCATCACCAAGACCTCCGCGTCCCCAACGGCCGCAGTTTCAACAACAACCCCCGCTTCCACGGCCTCCAATCCCAAAACGGGCGACAGGGAAGGCGGCACATACCTGTATGCGGCGCTTGCGGCGCTTGCGCTGATCGTAGCCGCCGGATGCATCGCAGCCCTTCGAAAAAAACCGACTGCCCGCAGCTAATCCGCTTCCTGTATCAAAACAACCCCGTTGCACTGATTGTGAAACGGGGTTGTTATTATAAATTGAAAGAAAAGGCGGGGTATGCGCAGTGCCGCGTATTGAAATCAAAGAGAAATGGAAACCGGCCCTTCTGCTGCTGATTCTGGCCGCTTATACCGTATTTGCCTATTCCGTCAGCCGCCACCAGGCTTATTACAATCCTTACAGCCTGTCGGGAAACGATCAGATTTCCTTTGAGCAGGCGAGCGTGATCTCAATCGATTCTGAAAGCGCGAAAAAAGACGAAATCCATCCGGAACTGCTGGTCGGCTCTCAGAATGTCACGGTAAAAATTCTGACGGGTAATTTTCAAGGCAGAAGCTACCACATTGTCAATAATCTGAACTACGATACCAATTACAAGTTAAAAGCCGGGCAGACCATCATTGTTTCCGTGAGCGCAACGGGTGACGGCGGAACCGTTAATATCAATCCCAACTCCCCGCACCGAACCCCCTATCTTTACGCAATGGCGGTTCTTTTCGTCCTGCTGCTCTGCTTCATCGGCGGGAAACGCGGCTTTCAGTCGGTCGTGGCCATCGGATTTACGATGACAAGCGTCATTTTCATTTTTGTGCCCCTGCTGTACCAAGGTCTTTCCCCCGCTGCCGCCGTCCTGATCTTCTCCGCCGTTACCTCCTGCGTCACTCTTCCGTTGGTGGGGGGGATCGAACGAAAAACACTGATTGCAATTCTGGGCACCCTCGGCGGAGTCGCCGTTTCAGCGGGGATTGCCCAGATTTTCAGCTGTCTGACTCAAACCTCCGGCTACACGTTTTCCGACACAGACTCCCTGCTGGCGATTTCTTCCCACAGCGGGCTGAAGGTAGGCAGCCTGTTTTTTGCCGCCGTTCTGATTTCATCGCTCGGGGCGGTCATGGATGTTGCCATCTCCGTGGCCTCTTCCATGAATGAAATCTATCGCAGCAATCCGGAAACCGATGCCCGGACTTTATTTTCTTCCGGCATGAATGTCGGCCGCGATATGATGGGCACGATGGCAAACACACTGATTCTGGCGTTCACCGGTTCTTCCCTCGTGATGATGATTCAGATTTATACCTACAACATGCCGTATCAGCAGGTAATGAACTCCAATCATATCGCGGCGGAAATCATCCAGGCGCTCACGGGAAGCTCCGCCGTCGTTCTTACCGTGCCGCTGGTCTCTCTTCTTTCCGCGAAACTGATGCCGCTGCTCGAGAAACCAAAACGCGCGTAACAAGGCGCCGCGGGGAAAGCCTTTCACATCTGACGGCCTAAAGGGTATTTATTGAATTTTTAGTTCACTCCTGCCCTACTTTTCTACATAATCGTAATTTTTTCGATACAATTTATTTGACCGAAAAAAGGTCAAATCTGTATCGGAGGTATTAGGAAATGGACGAAGAACTAAAGAAGCAGCTGGAGTGGTTAAACCAGAATCTGACTGCCGTTGTAAAAAATCAGGCAATCATTTACTCCGAGCTGAAAACAATTGAAAACCGGATACCCGATCCGGACAAAAGCCCGGAACTGGAATAGCAAGCCATTCGGGATAAGGAAGCTGTACCCCGCATGTGTATGAGGAAGCAGAACGAACATGAAAATAAATCCGGCACTACATAAAAAGGGCGCAGCTTTAAAAAGATACTATTCCGAATAGCAAATTGGGGGTTCCGCTGTACAGTATCGCCTGCGACGGTAACGGAACAAGGGCAAGGTAAGCTGTACGCTTTCCTTGCCCTTGCTCTATGAATAAACAACCCGAAGCAAACCGAAGCGCAAAATTCATTTGCTCGCATACGAAACACCCCCGGCTTTTACCGGGGGTGACTTTTGATTCAACTGAAGAATTTATCCAATAGTTCCAACCGTTACCGGCACTTTTGAATGATTCAGATAGAATCCGGCCCCCTGACCAGCTTTTCCAACTGCCTTTACGATAAAGAAATAATTGTTTCCCTGATGACCGTTATAGGAAACTTTAAACACAGAAGAATTGCCAGAGCAAAAATCCGGCTTTGCATTAGAGGTAACCTTAAACTGATAGGCTTTACCGGCTTGTACTTTAATGTCCTTGCCTGTATCAATCGTAACAACATTTTTAATAGAAAGAACCGTAACGGGAGTTTTAGCACCGTTAATATAGACACCCGCCGAGTCTCCTTCCTTACCAACCGCTGTCACCTTGAAAAAATAATCCGTGCCTTTTTTTCCCGCCGCTGCCACCTTAAAGGATTTTCCTGCGACAGTAAAATTCGGTTTCTTGCCGTTCATGGAGGTGATTTTAAATACATAGCTTTCATTTGTTCCAAGGGTCAGATTTGCCCCGGTATCACTTTTAAGGGTTGAAGCAGAAGAATTATTCGTCGGGGCGGAGGGAACTGCCTGTGGAGCAGGAGTCGGAGCCGGGGTTGGAACCGAAGTTTCAGCTGGAGTTTCACGTGCCTTCAAAGAAGAGAATTACCTGGTTCTATTCAAGATACCCCACAGTCTCCGTTTTTCTTTTAATACGCTTCGAAGAAACTCTCGGAATCTGCGAACAGGCACATCGCTAAAATTTGATCACCGCGGAGCGGAAATCCAGAAGCAGCTCTCGGACTTCCCGCGCAGATTTGCATCTGACGGCTGTTTCCGCCAGGTTCCGGCAGGCTTCGACCGTAAGCCTGCCGATTTCATATTTGACCTGGGCGATAGAATCCGAAGCCATGCTGAGCTCATCCAGGCCCAGGCCGATCAGCAGCGGAACGGCAAGCGGATCCCCCGCCATTGAGCCGCACATGCCGATCGGGATATGATTCGCATGCGCCGCCTCCGACGTCTGCCGGATCAGCCTTGCAACGGCGGGATGACAATAGTCGTACAGATAGGATACCTGCTTGTTTCCCCGGTCGACCGCCAGAGAATACTGAACAAGGTCATTGGTTCCGATGCTGAAAAAATCGACTTCCTTCGCCAGAACATCCGCCATCAAGGCTGCGGAGGGAACCTCGATCATCATTCCGGTTTTGATCTGATCGTCAATGGGAATCTCCTCTGTTGCAAGCTGTTCCTTCGCTTCTTCCAACATTTCTTTTGCGGCAGCCAGCTCTTCATAATCCGAAATCATCGGGAACATGATTGCCAGCTTTCCATAGCGGCTCGCCCTTAAAATCGCGCGAAGCTGGGTTTGGAAAAGCTCTTTCCGGTCAAGGCAGAGACGAATTGCCCGGTACCCTAAAAACGGATTCGCCTCACCGGCAATGCCAAGATATTTCACGTTCTTATCACCGCCGATATCGAGCGTACGGACGATCGCTTCACGCGGGGAATAGCATTCCGCGATTCTTTTATACTCCTGAAACTGCGTTTCTTCCCCCGGGGAAGACTGCCGGGAAAGATAAACCTGTTCCGTTCGAAACAGCCCAACCGCCTCCGCGCCCTCCCGTCCGGATGCAGCCGCGTCGGCATACGAGCCGATATTGGCGGCGACAACGATCCGTTTTCCGTCCGAAGTCCTCGCATCCTGTTGCGCGGACCGGAGATAAAGCTCCTCTTTCTTTCGCTCTTCTTCCCCTTTTCTTTCATACTTCGCTGCCGTATCCGGCTCCGGAGCCGCAATACAGATTCCTTCGCTTCCGTCAAGAATCAGCTCTTCGCCATCCGAAACAGCTTCAAGGATGCCGGTGAGCCCAACGACAGCCGGAATCTGCAGCGACTTGGCGAAAATAGAGGTATGGGAAGTTTTGCCTCCCTTCTCCGTGGCAAAGGCCAGGATAAAGTCCCGGTTCAGCTGAACGGTGTCGGAGGGAGAAAGGTCGTCGGCGACCAGAATCACGGGATGATCGATGGCCGCAAGGCCCGACCGGTCAGCGCCGGTCAGGATTCCCAGCAGCCGGTTCCCCGCGTCGCGCACATCCGCGGCGCGCTCGCGCAGATAGCTGTTTTGCATGTTTTCAAAGATGGCGGCGTATTTTTCCGTAACCTGACCGACCGCTTTTTCCGGTTTCAAAAGATCTTCACGGATCAGCTTCCGGATTTCGGGACAGTATGCCGGATCGGAAAGGATGGTCTTTTGCCCCCTGATAACGGAAAGTTCTTCTTCCTTCAGTTTTCCGGCGGTTTTCGCGATCAGTTCCTCCACTTCGCGGACCGCCCTTTCGGCTGCCCGGTTAAAACGGTCTGTCTCCGCATCCGCTTCCCCCGGCTGAATTTTCCGTTCAGCGTCCGGCTTCGTCCCGTGTTGAAACAGACGGACTTTTCCCCGGCGGATTCCTCTGGATACGCCGATTCCCTGAAAGCTTCTTTCAGACATTCCATCACTCTCCGAAATTATGTTTGAATCATTTTCCTGCGGCCGGTGGCGGAGCCGCCGTCTTCACTCGTTAAAATTTGTCGCAAACAGTTTTTCCACCATGGCCATCGCGGCAGCTTCGTCCGGCCCGTCGGCGAAAACCTCAACATCTTCGCCCGTCTCCACCCCGAGGCTCATCATTCCCAGAATGCTTTTTGCGTCGGCCTTTTCGCCGCCCGCTTTTTGGATCTCAATTCGCGACTGAAACGGCGTCGCCTGCTCCACCAGCACCTGAGCGGGTCTGAGATGAAACCCTTCTTTGCAGTTCATCACAAATTTTTTATTCAGCATTGTAAAATCCTTTCAAAACAATCGCCTGTTTTTCCTGTATTATTCATCGATCGATTTAATGACTTCCAGGATTTCTTCCGGCGTTGCCGCCTGTTCCAGCTTTTGGCGAAAATCCTCGTGCATCAGCCGTTTGGAAATCGCGATCAGAATTTTCAGGTGGTCGTTGCCCGCGTTTTTCTCCGGGACTCCGATTAAAAAAACGCTCGTAACCGGCTTGCCGTCAAAGGAATTCCAGTCGACCGGAGCGGCAAGGCGGGCATAGGCAAGGCAGGGCGACTTTACGCCGTCCGATTTTCCGTGGGGGATCGCCACCCCGAAACCGATCCCCGTGGTCCCCTCGTTTTCCCGTTCCCGGACCGCGGCGAGATATTTTTCCTTGTCCGTTACATATCCGTTTTGAAACATGCCGTCCGCCATGGCCCGGACCGCCTCTTCGCGGCTGGAAGCCGAAAGCCCCAGAAAAATAATGTTTTGATTCATAATGCCAGAAATATTCATAACGATCCCCCAAAGGCCAAAACGGCCGAATTCAAGTTTTTCTGCGGCCCCGGTGCGGAACCGCAGAAAGGTGTTTACTTTATTTTTTCTTCGTTCACTTTATCTCTCTTCAAAGCGAGAACCATCAGCGCCGTTACGGCGGAGCCGATCAAAATGGCAAGCAGGTACAGGAAAACATTGCTGACCGCGTTTGGAATCAGCATGACGAACAACCCTCCGTGAGGCGCTCTGAGCAGGCACCCGAAAGCCTCAGAGAGTCCGCCGGCAATCGCCGAGCCCACCATGCAGGACGGAATCACGCGGAACGGGTCGGCCGCCGCGAACGGGATCGCGCCCTCCGTGATGAAAGACAGCCCCAGAACCAGAGCGGCCTTTCCCGCTTCTCTTTCCTCGCGGTTAAATTTCTTCTTCGAAGCAAAGGTCACGATTGCCAGCCCGATGGGCGGAGTCATGCCGGCCGCCATTACAGCAGCCATCGGCGCGTAGACGCTGCTCGCGATCAGGGCGGTTCCCACCGTGTAGGCGGCTTTGTTGATCGGGCCGCCCATATCGGTCGCCATCATCGCCCCCATAATGACCCCAAGCAAAATCGCGTTGACGGTACCCATGTTCTTCAGCCAGGCGACCAGTGCGTTCATCAGCATAGAGAACGGCGTGCCGATCACAAAGACCATCATAAGCCCTACCACGAGCGTAGACAGAAACGGGATAATCAAAATCGGTTTCAGGCTTTCCAGGCTTTTGGGCAAACGCAGTTTGTCTTTCAGAAATTTGGCGAGATACCCCGCGAGAAAGCCGGAGAAGATTCCGCCCAGGAATCCGGCCCCCAGCGTGGAGGAAAGCGCGCCGCCGATCAGACCTGGGGCAAGGCCGGGACGGTCTGCAATGGAAAACGCAATGTAGCCGGAAAGTACCGTCACCATCAACCCCATCGCCGAATCGCCGATTGTTTTCAGTCCCCAGGCGAGTGTTCCCGTCTGCTTGAACGCGTAAATTCCAAACAGGAAGGAACAGGCGATTGTCAGGCCTCCCGCCACAACAACCGGAATCATAAAGGATACGCCGGACATCAGGTGTTTGTAAGGACCCGTTCTGTCGGCACTCCGCTCCGACTTGATTTTCTGTACGTTTTCCACATAGTCCGTCTTTGCCCGCTCGACCGAAGTGTTTTCGGACGGCTTCATGGCAAGCGCCCGGTCGATCAGCGCGCCGGGGTCCTTGATCGCCGCGCCGGCCCCCACGCGAACAACCGGTTTTCCTTTGAACCGTTCCTCGTCCGCATCCATGTCGGCCGCAACAATTATTGCGTGAGCCTCGGCGATCTCTTCTTCGCTCAGCCGATTTTCCACTCCGACGGAGCCTCGCGTTTCCACCTTGATGGAAACGTTCTTTTCCTTGGCCGCTTTTTGCAATGCCTCAGCAGCCATATAGGTATGTGCGATTCCCGTGGGGCAGGCCGTTACCGCTAAAAGCTTTTTCATAGAAATCCTCCCTATCCTATATGTTATTGAATAAAGCCCTAAATTTTTCTCACCGTTACATAATCCAGGGACCGGGTAACTTCCTCCTGAGAACAGATCAGGGTTCCCTCCTTGGACGCCGTAACGGTTCCCGCCGCAGTGGTGATTTTTGCGATCTCATACAGAGAGCTGTTGTTCAGGATCGAACCGGCGAGGGCAGCCACCATTGAATCCCCGGCTCCGGTGGCGCTTTTAACCGGAATGTTCCAGGAATCGACCGCATAGGCTTCCTCCCGGTTCGCCACCACCGCGCCGTCCGCGCCCATGGAGACGATGACGATTTCGATTCCCGTCCCGGTCAGGCGCCGGGCCGCCTCGGCAATATCTTTTTTTCCCGAAAATTTGCATCCGCTCAGCGCCTCCAGTTCCTGAAGGTTCGGCTTGACCGCATAAGGGATTGCCCGAATTCCCTCCTCCAGCGCGCCGCCGTCCGCATCCAGCAGTACTTTTTCTCCCGCCGCCTTTGCGGCGGCAATACAGTCGGAGTAGAAATTCTGCGGAACGCCCGGCGGAAGACTTCCGCTGAGGACGATGATTTCCGCCTTTTCGATTGAGTTTTGAAATTTTTCCCGAAAGCGGGCAAGATCTTCGGGTGAGACACGGAATCCGGTCTCATTGACCTCCGTTGTCTTGTTGACGCTTTCATCGAAAATTTTTAAATTTGTACGGGTTTCCCCTTTGATTTCCAAAAAATCAGCGGGAATTCCGGCATTTTGCAAAGCCTCCAGCAGCAGCTTTCCCTGCTGACCCGCAATCAGTCCGGTCACCGTTACGTCTACTGCAAAATTTTTTAATACTCTGGCTACGTTGATCCCTTTTCCACCGGGGTCAGTCCGAGAACGAACCACCCTGTTCAGGCCGTACGGAAGCAGTTTTTCAATCACGATCGTCTTGTCGATGGAAGGATTCAGAGTAACCGTTACCACACTGTTTTTCATGTCTGAGCGAAATCTCCCTCCTCTTGGAGCCGCGGACCTTCCGCGCTAGCCGTTCTCGTCGACCAAATATAGTTTGACATTGTTTTTTTGAAATTCCTTCCGCTGTTCATCGGTAATAGCATTCCCCGTAATGCAGCCGTCTATATCCGCCGCTCCGCCAAACCGTGCAAAAGATACCCGGCCAATTTTTGTATGGTCCGCCATAAGGAAGACCTGATCGGCGACGCTCATCATTTTTTGCTTGGTCGACGCTTCCACAAGATTCGGAGTCGTCAGGCCGACTTTAAAGTCGAACCCGTTCGTCGCAATAAACGCTTTGTCAACGCGGATGCGGTCGAGCGATTCTTCCGCCGCCGGGCCGGCCAGAGCCATGGTGTTCGCGCGCAGTGTTCCGCCGGTCGACATCAAGGTGATCCCGGGGATGGAGGCGAGTTTTTGAAGCAGAAGAATCGAATTCGTCACCACAGTAAGCTCCTTGAACCGGGAAAGTTCGGAAGACAAGTAAAGCGTTGTGGTCCCGGAGTCTATCAGGAGTGAGTCCCCCTCACAGATCAGCTCCGCCGCTTTTTTGGCAATCAGGGATTTTTCATCCCGATACTGGTCTTCTTTTTCACTGTAGGTCGGCTCAAATCCCACAGACTTCAAATATACCGCGCCGCCGTGCGTTCGTTTCAAAAGATTGCGGTTTTCCAATTCCGTCAGGTCGCGCCGTACCGTCGACTCCGACACCTGAAGCAGAACACACAGTTCCTGAACCGACGCCCTCGACTTATTTTGCACATACTCGGCCATTTTCTGCAGCCTTTCTTCTTCAAACATGGAAAACCTCCAAAACCGTTTCTGATTGTTTATGATTATTTTTGACGTGTTTATAATAGCACAGAAGCATTTACTTGTCAATAATATACTCAATATTATTTTATGATTCTGTTTTTTGAGTTATAACTAATAAATTAGAACTATATTTGTGCTTTTGTCACTTAATAACTTTCTTAATTCAGTCATATTCGTTTTAAATTAGTCAATTTCAGTCATACTTCAATTTTTTCTCACTGGCTAAAGACCGGGTGGATTTACAAGAAGTTGAAAGTGTGCCAAATCACGCCTGCGGTTTTTTGTGGATGTAGCACAAATTTGTTCTTTCGTATTGATTATTTAAAGATATTGTGATATTATAAATTTGTAATTTAAGATGGCTGTGACTGGTTAGACCAGGCAGGACCTTCATTGTAGTGAATCCGTTTCTGGTAATGGGTTTGCAATGTTGGTCTTTTTTTTTAGCAGAATCGTCTCGGTGAGTCCCATGGTGATCCGCTCAATGTGCTTTTTGCGGAAACCGAGTGCCTGCGAGAAAGAAAGGAACCGCAGATGTACAGAATTGCCCGTGTGATAAGCAATAATTTTGTAATTTCCAAAGACGAGGACAATCAGGAAATCATTATCAGAGGGCTCGGGATAGGCTTTCATAAGTCCAAAGGCGACCTGATTCCGGAAGAAAAGACAGAAAAAATTTATCGTATGGATACGCCGAAACAAGTCGATCATTTGATCGAACTGGTAAAAAGCATGCCCATGGATTATATCTCTGTCTGCACCGAAATCATTGAAAACGTGCAGCTGCATCTTGGAAAAAAGCTGAGTCAGAATATTTATGTCACTTTAACGGATCACGTTTGTTTTGCGCTGGAGAGAAAAAAAGAAGGATTAGAATACAAAAACGAAATGCTGTGGGAAATTCGGAACTTTTACCACGCCGAATTTGTCGAAGGAAAATATGCGGTCGCCACCATCAAAGAAAAACTCGGCGTGGAGCTTTCTGAAGACGAGGCCGCGTTTATCGCACTGCATCTTGTCAATGCCGAGCTGGAAACCGGGATCTCCGACGCGTTGAGCATTACGAAAATGATCGAGGGAATTCTAAAAATCGTTGAAAACAATTACGGCATTACTCTCAATCAGGATTCCTTGGACTACGGACGCTTTATTACCCATTTAAAATTTTTGGGGCAGCGCATTTTCAAAGGGCAGACGATGAGCAAAGACGAGAGCGATTTTTCGCTGATGATTCATAAATTTACACAGGATAAATATCAAAAGGAATTTTTGTGCGCAAAGCGGATTCAAAGCTATATCAAGAGCAATTTCGGGCATATGCTGTCCAACGAAGAGATATTTTTCCTGATGGTACATCTAAGGAAACTGGTGAACGACAAGGATTAGCACCGACAAAGAAAAAAACAATATTGGCTTGTGACCTTTGTTAGGGCAAGACCGCAAACGGATTTGCGTTTCACGCGTAAATTCTTTTGGCGGTCTTTTTTTATCAATGTCTACAACAAATGGTTTTGATACACTTTACAAACACTTTTTAGGGGAGGAAGTATTGATGAAAGACAAAGCGTTCGGCGTATTACAAAGAATCGGCCACTCCTTTATGCTGCCGATTTCAATTTTGCCGGTTGCCGGTTTGCTTCTCGGCATTGGCAGCTCATTTACCAATCAAACGACGCTGGAAACTTACCACTTGCTGGGATTTATGGGACCCGGTACACTTATTTACAGCATTCTGACCGTTATGGCGCAGTGCGGCGACGTGATTTTCACGAACCTGCCGCTGATTTTCGCCGTCGGCGTTGGGATCGGGATGGCAAAAAAAGAAAAATCGGTTGCCGCTCTTGCCTCGATGGTTGCGTTTTTTATCATGAATTCCGCAATCAGCGGCATGATTTCGATTCACGGGGGCGCCAAAGCCTTTCTGAACGGCGCCACCTGCTCGCTGCTGGGGATGACGACATTTCAAATGGGGGCTCTCGGGGGAATTATCGTCGGGCTTGGCGTCGCCGCCCTGCATAACCGTTTTTACAAAATCGAATTTCCCGCGGCATTCTCGTTTTTCCAGGGAACCCGGTTCGTGCCTATTATCAGCACTGTGGTTTTTGCCTTTGTCGGCATTTTAATGTTTTATATCTGGCAGCCGATCCAGGTGGGCATCAATGATCTGGGCGGACTGGTGTCGAAGTCCGGAGTCATCGGGACATTCTTCTTCGGACTGATCAAACGGATGTTAATTCCGTTCGGCCTGCACCATGTGTTCTACCTGCCGTTCTGGCAAACGGCGATCGGCGGAACCATGCAGGTCGCGGGAAAGGAAATCGTCGGCGCGCAGAATATTTTCTTTGCGCAGCTGGCGGACCCATCGACGACGCATTTCTCCACCCTGGCGACAAGGTTTTTTACGGGCGAATTTATCCTTTATATCTTCGGATTTCCGGGCGCGGCTCTGGCAATGTATCGCTGCGCGCGCCCCGAAAAGAAAAAGGAAGTCTACGGCCTGCTGCTGTCCGCGTCGCTCACTGCAATTTTAACCGGCATTACGGAGCCGATCGAATTCTCTTTCATTTTCGTCGCGCCCGCTTTGTATGCCATCAACGCGGTGCTGGCGGGCCTGGCTTATGCCGTCGCACAGATGCTTAACATCGCGGTCGGCCTGACTTTCTCCGGAGGATTTATCGATCTGTTCCTGTTCGGCATTCTACAGGGCAACAGCAAAACCTCCTGGCTTTTAATTCTCCCTGTTGGAATTGTCTATTTTGCGGTATACTATTTTACATTCAGCTTCTTCATTAAAAAATGGAACCTGAAAACTCCGGGCAGAGAAACGGACGAGGAAGAAACCAAGCTGTATACCCGCGCCGACTACGAAAAAAAGAGAAGCGCCTCTAAAATAGGAAAGAAGGAAGACAGCGACCGTCTGTCGGCCGGCATTGTAAAAGGGCTGGGCGGAAAGGCCAATATCAGCGATGTGGACTGCTGCGCGACCAGGCTGAGAATCACCGTGGCAGACTCGGATCTTGTCAACGACAGTATTCTGAAGTCGACCGGAGCGGCCGGCGTGGTTCACCGGGGAACCGGCGTTCAGGTCGTCTACGGGCCGAAGGTTACGGTGATTAAATCGAATCTGGACGACTATCTGGCAAAATGCAACGAGGAGCCTGAAATTCCCGAAGCTCCGGAGCCGGCGGCCCCACAGACTGAAACCGCCGGGAAACAGAAGAAAGAAAACGAACCGAACGCTTCTTCCGCCCAAAAGAGCGTCGTTTATGCTCCGCTGAACGGCAGAGTAATGGAATTGTCTGAAATCGGCGACGGTGTTTTTTCGGAAGAAATGCTGGGCAAAGGATTCGCAGTCGATCCGTCGGAAGGAAAAGTAGCGGCGCCGTTTGACTGTACCGTTGAAACGGTTTTTGACACGAAACACGCGATCAATTTGAAAAGCGGAAATGTGGAGCTGATGATTCATATCGGACTCGACACCGTCCGGTTGGGCGGAAACGGGTTTGACATCAGGGTTCAAGAGGGCGACAAACTGAAAAAGGGCGATCTGATCGGCTACTTTGATATGGAAGCAATTCAAAAGGAGGGATACCGTCTTGTGACTCCGGTGATTATTGCCAACACGGACGAATGGGAAAAGATCGAGCTGCTGAAAAAGGGCTCCGTAGCAGCGGGCGAAGAAATATTGCGTCTTGAATAGCCCTCTGCCGCCGAGTAAATACGGATTTAAAGGAATATGGTATAATATTATTTAAAACAGAGACCATGAGCCGTTAAGAGAAAGAAAGGGGATTTTATTGATGCAGGAATTTCAATACACAATTCAGGACGAAAACGGGATTCATGCCCGCCCGGCGGGGCTGTTGGTCCGAAAGGCTCAATCGTATCAGTCCTCCGCCACTATGATTCACGAGGGGAAAAGCGCGGATATGAAGCGTTTGTTTGCGTTATTGGGCCTGAATATCAAGCAGGGAAACACGGTTACCGTGCAGCTCAGCGGAGAAGACGAAGCTGCGGCCGCTCAGGGGCTGAGTGAGTTTTTCGGCGAGAATTTATAAACGAATGAAGGGATCGGCGCCATGACAAAGACAAAGGGAATTGGGGTAAGCCGCGGCGTTGCGGTCGGCAAACTGTGGTTTCGCGCCGCTAAAATAGCCGCTGTTGATCCGCGGACGGTGGCGGACCCGGAGGCGGAGGTCAAACGCTTCCAGGACGCGAAGGCAAAAGCAATCGCCCAGCTCGCAATCTTATACACTCAAACGGAAGAAAAACTCGGAAAAGAAAATTCCATCTTATTTCAAATCCACCAGATGATGCTGGAGGATCTGGATTATAACGATTCCATTGTCGGCATAATTCGGGAAGAGAGGGTTTGCGCGGAATACGCCGTGCAGGAAACGGCCAAAAAGTTTGCGAACCTGTTCCAGACGATGGATGACGAGTACATGCGCGGACGGGCCGCGGACGTAAAGGATGTCTCCGAACGGGTCGTCGGCATTCTGACCGGAACCGGATCGGGATTTGACACCGGAGGAAAGCCGTGCATTCTGGCTTCTGATGATCTTACGCCGAGCGAAACGGCGCAGATTGACCCAAAAACCGTTTTGGCAATTGTGACCTCAGGCGGCTCCCCCACATCCCACACGGCAATTTTCGCGCGAACGATGGGCATTCCCGCCGTGGTGGCCGTAGACGGGGTTTCACTTCAGGAGTACGTCGGAAAGACGGTTGCCGTGGACGGTTCAACCGGCGAAATCTTCATCGAGCCGGACGATGCCGTTACAAATGAGCTGGCGCGGAAAGAAAGGGAGCAGCAGGAGCTTGCGGAGCGTTTGGAGCGGTTCCGCGGCAAAAAGACCGTTACCGCCGACGGGCGCGCCGTGGATCTGTACGCCAACATCGGCGGCCCGCAGGACATGGAAGCCGTTCTGAAGAGCGACGCCGAGGGAATCGGTCTGTTCCGCAGCGAATTTCTGTTCCTAAAGCGCAGTACGCTGCCGACGGAGGAAGAGCAGTTCCAGGCATACAGCTCCGTCGTTTCAAAAATGAACGGAAAAAGAGTCGTGATACGCACGCTGGACATCGGCGCCGACAAGCAGGCGGAATCGTTCAACCTGCCGAAAGAGGAGAATCCCGCAATGGGCATGCGTGCGATTCGCATCTGTTTGACCCGTCCCGAAATTTTCAAGACGCAGCTTCGCGCGCTGTACCGCGCTTCCAGCTTTGGGAATGTCGCGATTTTGCTGCCGATGATTACCTCCGTGGAGGAAGTCGTGCAGGTGAAAAAGATCTGCGGTGAAGTCAAAGAGGAGTTAAAGCGTCAGGAGGTGCCCTTTCATCCCGATGTTGAGATCGGGATTATGATTGAGACGCCTGCCGCCGCGGTCATCAGCGACAATCTCGCGCCCTTGGTGGATTTCTTCAGTGTCGGCACCAACGACCTGACGCAGTATACGCTGGCGGTGGACCGCCAGAACAAAACGATTGCCCGGTTTAACAACACGCATCACAAAGCGGTGCTTCGGCTGCTCCAAACGGCTGCGGACAACGCGCACCGGGCGGGCATCTGGATTGGCATCTGCGGAGAACTGGCCGCGGATGAAAGTCTGACTGAAACGTTTGTCAAAATGGGAATTGACGAGTTGTCGGTCGCGCCGTCCTCCGTGCTTTCGCTGCGGGCAAAGATCAGTGAGGTCCATTCAGGTTGAAAAAGTCACTTGAAGCTTCAGGGACTATGAAAGAAAAAAACAGTCGTCTGCTTTTTGCAGGCGACTGTTTTTATGGGGCTGGTTCTTCCGGTCTCACTGTCACCGACGGCGGTTATTTTACACTGCGGTGCTGCCTTTGTCGGTGTCACCACGCGGAACAAAAAAGGGTATGAATATAAATTTTACGCCTGCGGGGACAAATATCGGAAAAGATCCTGCAATGCTAAAAACCTTGCGGCCAACGAAATCGAGCCGCTCGTCGTCGCTCTGCTACGCCGCTCAGTCCTCGACGGTTCCATGATTGAGGCAACAGCCGATGCGATACTTGCAGCCGGTAGCGGAAAGAATAGCCGTTCCGAGCTTTCCAACCTAAAAAAGGAACTCTCGACGCTCGATGCGCAAATCAACAATCTGATTGATGCCTTGGCAGGTGGCCTGAATAGTCCATCTGTGCAAGCTCGGCTCACCGACCTTGAGGGGAAGAAGATAGTGCTTGAGCAAAAAATAAAAGAGCTCCGGCCGAAACCGACGCTCTCGCGGGAATACCTGATAAAAGAGCTCTCGAAAGACGCGGAAAGGCTGCAAAACAATCCCGAGTGCGTCAAAGAGCTTTTGCATAAATACATAGTGAAAATTGATGTTTTCGACGATGCAATCGAAATATACTCCGTTGCTGATCTTGCGGCCGGTCTGCCCGCAGGCGGAGAAAGAATCCCCTTAAACGACGAAATCGCCGGAATAAATTCCGACGATTTAAGCGCCACTGGTTGCGGAGGCAGGATTTGAACCTACGACCTTCGGGTTATGAGGTGCCCGGATGACTGATATTTAGTGCTGCACAATACTAAAAAGTTCAGTATTCATGCCGGTTTTACGTGTTTTTGTTATATTCTGTTATGACAAATACCAGCTAATTTAATTTTTTCAACCGTCAATTTTACCGTCAAAATCCTTTCAAATAAAATTGAGTTGCTCCCATCATGACTTTTAAAACCTGAGATTTCCGGGACATTAAATTATATTCGGCAGGGTTATAATACCTGCTCTGCAAATAAGACGTCTATGGGAAAAACCGGGACAAGTCCGGTTTCTCCCGCACGCTACATGTTATTAAAATCTTCTTTGGTTGGCAAATCGCGGAATGGCAGTTTTGAATATTTCTTAACGTCTTCAATCATGTTGCCGCGATTCTCCATAGTAATGAAATTTTTGCGGTCTTTCACATGAAGAATATCGAACCGTTCTTTATCTGTAGCAGACCTTTTAGAGATATAAACATATTGCACGTATGTACCATATCCAGCTCTTGCATAGGCCGCTCCTATTTCATGAACTTCTGTCCAGGAAAAGGTACGTAACTTTATGAACCAAAAATTTAAACATACTCTATCATTATAAATCTTTACGGTCTGACATATCGGAAGGAGAAGTAATGTCGGGCCCACCAAAATACTGAAAAGGATTAGAGAATCAGTCAAATTCCATCTACCATTTATAACGAGCCAAAGACCCACCCCCAAAGGAAATAAAATGATAATACCCACTAGTATCATAACTTCTATGCTTCTTGTATATTTTACCATTTTATCACCCATTTTTATCCAAATAGTCAAAAACTTGATTGATTGCTAATTGTTTGTTTCCAAATATGCTATTAATGAAAATACTGCCTACTATGGAGTTTCTGACATCTTGTATGCTGATATTACAAATATATATCAATCTTTTTAAAGGATTAATTAATTCTTCTGGAGGTTTGTCATAGCCAAGCGAATCACTCCATCGGGCACCAAACATATAAAAGTTCCACCTAATATTGTACAAAAAATAATACTCCCAGCCACTTCTGGCCTTGTAAAATACTTTGCGTCTAGATTTTTTTCTGTCATTCCTATATAAATAATTTGAGATACAAATGCACTGGCATATGCAGCTATTGTAGAAATTGCACCGGTCGCAGGAAATGCAACAGCCAAATCCGCCCCAGCCCCGGCTATCATCCCACCAAACAAGCCACTTACAGCACCCGCCTGCGGATTTCCACCCGTCAATTTCGCTGAAAGCCAACCATATCCCGCGCCAAACAGTCCGCCGAGGATTGTATTGATAAAATGGCCATTCGCGTCAGTATTGATAACGGGGTTGTTATTCACATAGGCGTAAAGGTTTGAATCGACTGGGT
This sequence comes from Caproicibacter sp., assembly GCF_046707225.1. Classification (NCBI taxonomy): domain Bacteria; kingdom Bacillati; phylum Bacillota; class Clostridia; order Eubacteriales; family Acutalibacteraceae; genus Caproicibacter; species Caproicibacter sp. The sequence goes on from NZ_JBJKOP010000043.1 coordinate 26,423, forward strand.
CGCTTGCGTCGTGGTAACCGGAATCATCTTTGCTAATGAATCTGCCTATTTCAGGATTATAATACCTGCTCTGCAAATAAGACGTCTATGGGAGAAACCGGAGCAAGTCCGGTTTCTCCCGCACGCTACATGTTATTAAAATCTTCTGTGGTCGGCAAATCACGAAACGGCAGTTTTGAATATTTCTTAATGTCGTCAATAATATTGCCGCGGTTCTCTATCGTAATAAAATTTTTATGATCTTTTACTCTGCCAAGATTGAATCTTTCTTTATCTGTAAGAGGCCGCTTAGAAATATAAATGAGTTTCTTATATGTACCGTAGCCAGCTCTTGTATAAGCAAGCCCTACTTCGCAAACTTCTGGCCATAAAAAAGTTCGTAGTTTGATGAACCATAATTCTAAACTTATTTTGCTATTATCTATTTTTATGGTTTGATATACAAGTGGAAAAGCAATAATCGTAGGTACTTCAAAAATACAAAGTAATACTAAAAATTCATTGAATTTCCATGTGTACGCACAAGAAATACAAGCACCTAATAAAACAAAAAACATTATCCATGTTAGTACTAATAAACCTGAACTTTTTTTATATTTAAGCATTTAATCACCCGTTTTCTAAGTAATCATAAACTTGATTTATCAGTAACTGCTTGTTTTGCAAAACGAAGTTTATCCCAACGCTTCCAGCTAGAGACTCCCTAACTTCTTGTATATTAATATTGCATAGGTTGACTAATCCTTTTAGGATGCTTCCTTGTACTGTGGGGGATTCAATATTTAATGATTTAGCCCATTGATAACCGCATACACTAAAGACTCCACCCAATACGGCAGTAAATACTAAGCTTTCAAATACATCTGGTTTTGTAAAATATCCTGCATCCACATTTTGTACAGTATGGCATATATATATAATCTGAGAAAGCACCGCGCTTGCTGATCCTGTTACTGGAATAAGAATTGGAGCAGCAGCAGGGAATATCATAGATAAATCAGCTCCAAAGCCAGCTATTGCACCACTAATTGCACCACTAATAGCGCCCCATTTTGGATCTCCACCCGTCAATTTCGCTAAAAACCATCCATACCCGGCACCAAACAGTCCGCCGAGAATCGTATTAATAAAATGGCCATTGGCATCTGTATTTATAACGGGATTATTATTCACATAAGCATACAGATTGGAATCAATTAGGTTACTTGCGTCGTGGTAGCCGGAATCATCCTTACTGATGAATCTGCCGATTTCAGGATTATAATACCTGCTCTGCAAATATTACTCATAATTTAAAAAGTTGATAGGAGAAACCGGAACAAGTCCGGTTTCTCCCGCACGCTACATGTTATTGAAATCTTCTGTGGTCGGCAAATCTCGAAACGGCAGTTTTGAATATTTCTTAATGTCGTCAATAATATTGCCGCGATTCTCCATGGTAATGAAATTCTTGTGGTCTTTCACACGAAGAATGTCGAATCGCTCCTTATTTGTAACAGGCCTCTTTGAGATGTAAATGAACTTTTTATATGTACCATATCCCCCTCTTGTATAAGCAATACCTGTTTCGCAAACTTCCGACCACGAAAATGTTCGTAATTTTATAAACCACAAATCGAGACTGATCTTGCTGTCATCAATCTTTATCGTTTGGTATCCTAATGGAAACGCAACAAACGAAGGAATTTCAAAAATGAAAAATACTATTATAAATTCAATTAAGCCCCATTTATGTGCAACAAAGATGCTTGCTCCTAAAAGCATAAAAAATGCTATCCATGATAATAAAAGCACCTCTAAACTTCTTTTATATTTAATCATTTTATCACCCGTTCTTTTCCAAATAGTCATAAATTGCATTGATAGCTAATTGCCGGTTTCCATCGTCAACAAGGCAACATGGAGCAAAGACGGATTTATTCCATCTTTGCTCCATGTTTGCAATCTATACAAATTTATCCAAAATATTTTGCTTAAGCCAATTTTCTAACCGATCGTCATAGGGAAAGACCTTAATGAATTTGTTTCTTCTTGCCTTGACTTTTGAAAAATCGAATTGTGATACATCAAAATTTTTATTTGATATATAAATAAATGGGTATGATACGACTGCGTATCGTCCTCCCACGCTGTTATAATGGCCCCATTGCTTGATATCAGACAATTTAATCTCAAATGTCTTTATATTCCATAAGTAGTTGATTATTTTATTGTCTTTCAGTTCTACGAATTGCAAATAAGCAAGGAAAAATGGTAAATCAAACAATATAACAAATATTGTAATCATAAATGGAGGCAATTGATTAAGGTTTGTATCGTTTATTACGACTAAATATGCAATGCCATCCATCAACAGACCTAAAAGTGGAAACCCACCACAAAGGATCATCGCATTTTTATATTTTAAATACTTCAGAACTATCCCTCCAAATAATCATAAACTTGATTAACTACCAATTGCTTATTTTGTAAAACGTAGTTTATCCCAACGCTTCCAGCAAGAGACTCTCGAACTTCTTGTATATTAATATTACATAGGCTGATTAATCTTTTCAAAATATTCCCTTCTACTGTAGGAGTTTTAATATTTAACGACTTTGCCCAACCGTAACCACAAACATTAAAGATTCCACCCAAAACGGCAGTAAATATGAGACTTTTACCTACCTCTGGTTTCATAAAATATTCTACATCAACATTTTTCACTGACATGCATATATAAATAATCTGAGAGACAATCGCGCTGCCCATTCCCAATGCAACCGAAATAAGTGCGCTACCGCCACCCGTCACTGCAGCTAAATCTGCTCCAAATCCAGTTATCATCCCACCAAACAAGCCACTTACAGCACCCGCCTGCGGATTTCCACCCGTCAATTTCGCTGAAAGCCAACCGTATCCCGCGCCAAACAGTCCGCCGAGGATTGTATTGATAAAATGGCCATTCGGATCCGTATTGATTACGGGATTATTATTCACATAGGCGTAAAGATTCGAATCGATTGGGTTACTTGCGTCGTGGTAGCCGGAATCATCCTTACTGATGAATCTGCCGATTTCAGGATTATAATACCTGCTCTGCAAATAGTACAGTTGTGATTCGGAATCATAATAGTAGCCCCGGTAGCGGAATGGATTTGCTCTCCCCAGCGTATCGGCAAGAGAACCGCCGATGCTGATTAATTTGCCCCAACTGTCATAGGAATATTTTACCACCTCATTGTTGCTGCTGTCAAACAGTCCGACGATATCGCCCTGCGCGTCTTTTTCGTATGTGTATGTAGTCCCGTTGAATGTCATTGCATCCAGACAGTTATACAGATCATAAAGGAAAGTTAGCGTATTTGTTCCGTCGGTTTGACTGGCGACATTATATTTGTTGTCCAGCGTGAAAGTCGTGGTTTTTCCATTAACAGTCTTGCTCGTGCGAATGCCCTTGTCGTTATATTGGTAAGTGATCGCATTGTTCGCATTTGAAATACCGGTGAGATTACTGCCGCTCCATGAATACGTTGAGCCATCGTAGGAGGTTAGATTTCCGTCCCCGTCGTAAGTAAGCTCTTTGCCGTCGTAATTGGTTAATTGATTGGAATCATTGTACTGATAGTTGTAAACATGTGTTGCCGTACCCACCGTTCCTGTCGTATACGGATACTCTGTCTTCGTCAGAATATTGCCGTTAGCATCATAAGTATAAGTAATAGTTTGATTCAGCCAACCGTTATCTTCCCGAATCAGCTCATTGTTGGAATTGTATTGATATTCTGCCATCTGCTTATCGTTTTCGCTGACTGACAGAATGTTTCCATTTTCATCATAGGAATAGTTCATGCTGCTGACGGAAGAAGTACCCGACTGATTTTGAATTGAGGTAATGGATCCGGAGCTGTTGAAATTGAACGTCTGACCATTAGGCTGGCTGATGGACACACGGTGATTCTCATCATCGTAAGTATAGGAACTTTCCCTACGAACTATCAATTTCCCAAAACAGCTTGAAGAAGCCGGTGTATTTCCGGCTTCTTCTGAATTCTACATGCAATAATCAATATAATATTTGAACCAACGGATAGCCGTACCACCTATAGCCGATTCCGGAAAGCCATAAGCAAAGTGTAATTGCAATTGGTAAGAAAACCGAAATCATGAACAACAGTAATGGCTTCAATTTTTTAGGATGGCTAGCACAATATTCCCGATGTTTCTGCTGCTCCTCAATCGTTTTAAATTTGAAATCTTCAATTTGTTGTTTACGGTACTTGGAATTGCAGCACCACCCTCCCTCTAACTCTTCCTTTCGAATTTTATTTAACTCTTTATTCATTGATCGGTGGGTTGAAAATGTAACCAATATTAATAAAGGAAGCGCAGCATACCATAAAAAGCAGAATAAGAATAAAATATTAAAAGTAAATAAAAGTACATAAGTAAAATAACATTTAAAAGTTAAATACCGAATTTTTTTACTATAGGATATTATTAAAAATGAAATGCCAATTATATACAACAGCTCTCCAGATGTAAATATAAGTTTCTCTGCTATATTAATATTATTCCACGGAAAAAATATCAAGCTCAATACATAATATAGTATGATTACCACTACCTTTTATTCTATTGCTAAAACCAATCAGCATTTCCATTCATTAATGATACCATATCATTTACCCACATTACATTTGAGATTGCATGTCCAAATATGATATTTGATAGCACACTGGCAGCCTGCATTCCAGTCCTTGACATTAATCCGGCATATTTGGGCACTCCTAAATATGTAAATACCGTAGTAATTACTGCAGCACCTATTCCAACAGATAGCCATAGGTTATCTACTTTGAGCTCACGACTATAAGCTATTGGATCATTTTTTAGCTGACTATTTAATTTGTTAATTGATTTACAATAATCAGCTATTGTTATTGCAAGTGAAAAAGCTCCTAATGACAAGGCAAACCCGAGTTTTATCCCTCCCGTTGCCGGATTAACTGCAAACACAAGCGAAAATACGGAAGATGCAATATTTAAGACCATGGATGTGACGGAATGCCCGTCAGGATCACCATACACAACAGGATTGTTATTTGCATACGCATACAGATTTGCGTTTATTCCTGTTTGGCCTTCATGATAGCTTGTGTCATCTTTGCTGATGAAACGGGATATTTCAGGATTATAATATCTGCTTTGAAGATAATACAGCCCGGATTCCGTATCATAATAATAGCCTTTGTACCGGAACGGATTCTGAGCTCCAACTGTTGAAGCTAAATTTCCGCCAACGCTGATCAGTTTGCCCCATGTATCATACTGATAAGTTACCACTTCATGGTTGCTACTGTCCAATAATCCTATTATATCACCTTGCACGTTCGTTTCATAATAATATTTCACGTCGTTCAAAGTCATGTAACATAATTTCCCGGTTGTGTCATAAACAAAATTTAAAATATTTGTGCCATCCGTTTGACTTGCAACATTATTGTTTTTTCCCAGAGTGTAAGTAGTTGTAACCCCGTTGACAGTTTTACTTGTGCGGATACCTGAACTGTCGTACTGATAAGAAATTGCATTTCCGCTGTTTTTCGCGCTGGAAAGATTACTTCCGTTCCAAGTATAGGCCCAGCCATTGTAAGCAGTCAGATTGCCGTTACTGTCATAGGTAAGCGTATTTCCATCATAACTTGTCAATTGGTCTATATTACTGGAATTCCCATACTCGTATTGATACTCTTTGTCAGCTGTACCTAAAGTGCCAGTTGTATACGGATAAACCAACTTGTTTGTTATATTGCCGTTTTCATCGTAAGAATACGCAATAGATTCGTTCAGCCAAAGGTTATCTTCACGAATCAATTCATTCTTTGAATCATACTGGTAACTAACCTTCAACACATCATCTTCATATATTCCAACGATATTACCTGTTTCGGAATCATAAGTATAGCTGATTCTGTTGGCAGAAGTGTTATTTGCCGAATTTTGTATTGAAGATACGCTACCATTGCTGTCATAATAGACAACCTGACCATTTGGTTGCTCCACGGATGTTAAGTTTTGATTCTCATCATAGGTATAGGTATAAGTTCCTGCTAACGAATCTATGCCAGTGGATAAATTTCCTGAAGGATCATATTCATATAAAACTGTCCGGCCATCCGAACAAGTTGCTTTTGTCACTTTTCCAGTAGTATCAAATGTCACAACTGTCCCATCAGGATCCGTTTCAGAAATTCTATGACCTGCTGAATCATAAGAATAGGTAGTTGTGCCATACTTAGAATCTACTGTTGATACTAGATTACCACTACTGTCGTAGGCATAAGTTATTGTACTACCATCCGTCCTGGTTGCCAAAGCAGGTTTTCCCTCGCTGTTGCAGCTAATTACAGTACCGTCAGGATCAGTCTCAGTAGCTAAATTGCCATTTGGATCATAAGTGAACGTTGAAATACCAGTCATAGAATCATTTAGTGTTGCCAATTTTCCGTTATTATCGTAAGTATAAGTAATGCTTCTTCCAGTTACGTACTTAATTGAAGTAACCACACCCTCATCATTAAAATCGGTCACCGTACCATCCGGGTCGGTTTCCGTTTCCATAGCTCCATTTGAATGATAAGTATAAGTAGTCTCTCCTTGTTCAGAATCATATTTTGATATCAAATTTCCTTTGGAATCATAGGTATACACGATACTGTTACCATAGGCATCGGTTATGTCCGCTATGGTTCCATCGCTGTTGTAGGTTGTAACCGCACCATCCGGATCAGTCTCCGTCTGAAGGACGCCGTCGTCATCATAAGTATAGGTGGTTGTGCCGTTCTTGGAATTTTTGTCCGAAATTAAATTCCCGTTGCCATCATAGGTTTTAATCTCTGTGCTGCCGTCAGAGTTTGTTTCTTTCGTAGTGGTTGTTCCATCAGAATTCGTTTCAAAGACCGAAACGCCATCAAGCGATGGAAGGCCGATATTGAAGTCGGCATCATACTCCCAATCCATGCAGTCGGAACGATCCAAATCTTCAATATTCGAGTTTAGAGTATCGGCGAACGACTGAGACCTCATCGCAGACAGGGACTTACCTGTAACATCCGAGCTACCTGGGGTGGAATTCGACGTTGAGTTAAAATAACAATCCGTGAGTGAACCGCTGTTAGAGCCCACAAAGCCACCCGAACCGGAAGTCCCGGAAACGCCTCCCGCTTCATAGGAATTGGTAATCGGTCCGCTGTTCGAGCCTGCAAAGCCACCAATATTGGAAGTCCCCGATACATTCCCTGTTTCGTATGAATTGGTCACTGTACCGGTATTGCTCCCAACAATGCCGCCAATCATAGAAGTGCCGGAAACATTCCCTGTAGAATAGGAATTGATGATAGATCCGGACCCGGCATTGCTGCCGACAAGTCCGCCTGCATAATTTCCAGTGCTGGTAACCGCACACCCTGAAGAAGAACCGCTGATCGTACTCACGTTACAATAGCCAGCTAATCCACCGATATAGTTATTCCCTGAAACGGTACCAAAGGTATATACGTCGGAAATCGAGCTGGAATTGCTTTTTCCTGCAAGAGCTCCAATATAATCACCGCTGGAGTAAATCGATGCGCAAACAGAAACATTTTTAATCGTTGCGTTACTGATAACCCCAAATAATCCTAAATTGGATAGCGCACTTGGCACTTGTAAAGAACCGTTTGTCAAATTGGATATTTTGTAGCCGTTTCCGTCGAATGTCCCTGTAAAAGGATCCGAACTGCTTCCGAGCGGGGTCCAGCTTGTATAACCGGAAAGATCAATATTTTTTCCAAGTCTGTAAGACTTTCCAAGTCCTGTTGAGATTGCAGCAAGCTGACCCGCTGTTGTGATTATGTATGGATTGGATTCCGAGCCGTTCCCGGAAGCGGAGGAGTAAGTTATTACCTTGACAGCTTCATTTCCAGCGTTATCCTTTGCGTAGATTGTATAAGTTCCTACTGTTAAGTCATTGATTGTTACACCGGTAAACGTCGTTCCGCCTGTCTTAAAATCGCCTGCCGTATGTTCACCGGCCAAAACCTTTTGAATCGCAATTCCGCTGTTATCATCATAGATAGTCGCGTGAATCTCTTCTTTGCCGGTAGTATAATTCTGATACTCATAGGCATTGATCGTAGGCGGAGTGGAATCAGCAGTTGCGACACCATCCCCTATTCCCTGCAGAACCGGTGTCGCGTTTACATATTTCCAGTCCACACAGCCCGTAAGGCCTAAATCGTCTATGTTCGTGCTAAGAGCATACGCAAATCCCAGAGTTTGCATATCGGCAAGTGCCATACCTGTCGCTGCAAAAGTTCCAGAGGTTGAACCGCAGCCGGATGACATTGCAGTTATATTCCAATATCCGCTGGTTACTGAGCTTGTATTTCGTCCTGCAAAACCACCGGTTATTGAATTACCCGTTACACTGCCGCTCGCATAGGAATTGATTATTTTGCTGCTGTTGTACCCCACGAATCCGCCAACATTAGAAGTGCCAGACACGCTGCCAACTGCATAACAGTTTGTAATTGTTCCGCTGTTTTGTCCTGCAAGTCCGCCCAAATTGCTGACGCCTGATACATTGCCCTTCGCGTAACAATTTATTGTAGTTCCTCGGTTTTGTCCAAATAACCCGCCCAAGCTACTGTCTCCTGATACATTGCCCTTCGCATAGCAGTTTGTAACAGTACCGGCATTTCCTCCAATGAGGCCGCCAATATAGTTACTGCTGCCTGCTACATTTGCCGTCGAATAAGAATTCGAGATTGTAGCAGTTGATGACAGCACATTTCCGGCCAAGCCGCCAACATAGGAACCTCCTGATATGCTGCCTGTCACATAAGAATTAGCTATAGACGCCGCTCCGGATACATATCCAGCAATACCGCCGATATCAAAGCTGCTTGAATAGATTGATGCATTTACATGCAGATTTTTTATCGTAGCGCCATTAATTGCTCCGAAAAGGCCTAAGTAGGATAAAGTACTGGGTTCGCTTTCCGTTCCAATTTTTAAATTGCTGATGGTGTGTCCGTCGCCATCAAAGTTTCCGGTGAATGAAGCTGTATTGCTGCCGATTGGCGTCCAGTCTGAATAGACCGACAGATCAATATTGTTTCCCAGCTTATAATACTTTCCAAGCCCAGTTGAAACACCCGCAAGCTGCGCTGCTGAAGTAATAACATATGGATCGGAGCTTGAGCCGCTTCCAGAAACAGGAGTAAATGTTACAACCATTATGGCTTCATTTCCCGCATTGTCTTTCGCATAAATCGTATATGTCCCTATCGTTAAGCCTTTGATTGTAGAGCCGTTAAAAGCAGTGCCTTTTAATGCAAAATAACTTGCAGCCTGCGTACCGGACGCATATTTTTGAATATCAATTCCACTGCTGTCATCCGTTATGTTTGTCTGTATGGTCTCCGTCCCGTCATTGTAACTTTGGAATGCGTCTGCGGCTATAGTCGGAGGGGTTGTATCCGAGCTGATATTCCCATCACCAATCCCCTGTAAAACCGGGAACCCACTGTTTACGCCCGAATAATATTTCCAACTCACACAAAATGTCAGGCTTAAGCTGCTGATATTCGCGTTTAATGTATCCGCAAACGTCTGGGTCTGCATGTCGGCCGCTGACATCTCTGTTGCCGTGAACGTTCCGCTGTTACCTCCACAACCAGAAACCAGTGCGATTGTTTTCCAGTATCCATCTGTAACTGTACCGTAATTATATCCTACTAAGCATCCCACTGCTGAATTTCCTGATACACTACATACCGCATAAGAATTGGTAATTTTGCAGCCACTGCTATTGTATCCTACGAATCCGCCGACATAGGATGCGCCTGTTACGCTGCCCGTCGCATATGAATTGGTAACCGTCCCTGTGTTTTGTCCGACCAGACCACCTGTATAATTGCCGCTGCCTGTAACTTGATCCGTAGCATAAGAATTCAAGATAGTCGCACTGGAAATATTCCCGATCAAGCCGCCAACATAGGTACTACCTGATACTTGGCCCGATGTATACGAATTCAGGATAGTTGCGCTGGAAACGTATCCAATTAAGCCACCAACATGGGAGTTGCCTGATACATATCCATCCATGTGTGCATTTTTAACTGTTCCTGTTCCCGTACAATACCCTATCAAAGCACCAATATAGTCACCACTCGAATAAATGGAGGCATTGGTGATCCCTACATTTTCAATTGTTGCGGCGTTAATATATCCGAACAACCCCTGATAAGATGAAGTATTCGGGTTGCTTTCCGTTCCAATTGTCAAATTGGTAATCGTGTGTCCGCCACCATCAAAGGTTCCTGTAAATGGCTTTGAGTTACTGCCGATCGGTGTCCAACCAGCAAAGCTTGACAGATCTATATCGTTTCCTAACTTATAACAATTTCCAAGGCCTGTCGAAATTGCCGCAAGTTGAGCCGCGGTTGTTATAATATATGGGTTGGCAACTGTCCCGCTTCCAGATGACGGAGAATAAGCTACAACTTCTACAGTTTCATTTCCCGCCCTATCTTTCGCGTAAATCGTATAGGTTCCCATTGTCAATCCGTCAATTAATGGATTATTGAATAAAGTTCCGTACTCTGTGAAATAGCTTACTTCCTGAACTCCTTCCGCATACTTTCTAATTGCTATACCACTATTGTCATCCAATACGGAAGTATGTATGGTTTCCTTCCCACTGGTATAATCTTGGAACGCATACGCCACCACTGTTGGGGCTACTGTATCGGGACCTCCAATCCCATTTCCAACTCCCTCCAGAACCGGGAATCCATTATTTGCTTGCTGGTCATATTTCCAACAGGCACAATCCGAAAGATTCAGGCTGTCAATATTTGCGTTCAGCGTATCCGCAAATTCCTGCGTCTGCATTTCCGATGGTCCCATGCCTGTTCCTGAGGAAATCGTACCAGTCCCACATCCGGACA